>CAYNKN010000027.1:0-16822 GCA_964397805.1 uncultured Chryseolinea sp.
AACGCCATTAATGCCCCCATACAAGGAAGTGCTGCCGATATTATTAAAATTGCCATGGTGCATATTCATCGATGGATGGAAAAAGAAAAGTTACAGTCGCGTATGATTATGCAAGTACATGACGAACTTGTTTTCGATTTGCATAAAAGCGAAGTAGATGTCGTAAAAGAAAATGTCCTATCGCTTATGAAAAATGCGGTGCAATTAGAAGTGCCCATGGAAGTTGAAATAGGTGTAGGATTAAACTGGCTGGAAGCCCACTAAGTAAGATGATGATTGTAAAAGAAACCATTGAGAATGCACACAAGCGAATTAAAGCATACATCCATCGCACACCGGTATTAACCTCTGCCGGTATTGATGAGCAGGCTGGATGTTCGTTGTTTTTTAAATGCGAAAATTTTCAAAAGATTGGAGCCTTTAAAGCACGTGGCGCTATGAATGCCGTACTGTCGCTTTCGCCTGATGATGTTGCCAAAGGTGTTGCTACGCACTCTTCGGGTAATCATGCACAAGCACTAGCGCGAGCCGCAAAAATTGTTGGTACGAAAGCCTACATTGTTATGCCGCGAACAGCACCCGAAATTAAGAAGCGCGGTGTATTAGGATTTGATGGAGAAATTTTTGAGTGTGAGCCTACCTTGCAAGCCAGAGAATCTACCTTAGCTGAAGTCATTCAAAAAACAGGCGCGGTAGAAATCCATCCTTTTAACAACTATGAAGTAATGGCCGGCCAAGCTACTGCTGCAAAAGAGTTGTTTGAAGAAGTGAGTGATTTAGATGTGTTACTAGCACCCGTAGGTGGTGGTGGATTGTTAAGTGGCGTTGCACTTGCGGCACATTATTTTTCGCCTACCACGAGTATTATTGCCGCTGAACCAGCAGGTGCTGATGATACCTACCGATCGATGCAAAGTGGTCAGATTGAACAATCGCAAGCAAACTCTATTGCCGATGGACTGCTCACCTCGTTAGGAAACAAAACATTCCCGATTATTTATGAACACGTGCGCAGCGTAATTACAGTTAGCGATCCGGAAATCATATCGGCCATGCGATTAATTTGGGAGCGCATGAAAATAATTATTGAACCATCTTGCGCTGTGCCATTGGCGGCAGTTTTGAAATCAACAGAAAAATTTGTCGGTAAAAGAGTAGGCATTATTCTTACCGGTGGTAATGTTGATCTGGACAGAGCGTTTAAACTTTTCAGTTCCGTTCAATAACTTAAGCAACGTAAAGCACAAGTCCTTTTAAGTATTCACCTTCCGGATGAAAGATAGAAACCGGATGATCTGCCGGCTGAGATAGGTGATGCAAGACTTTTATTTGTCTGCCCGCTTGAATAGCAGACGACACCATGGTATTGTAAAACAACGCCCGGTCTACTACCTGCGAGCAAGAAAACGTAAATAAAATTCCTCCGGGTTTAATCAGACGCATCGCCTCTGTATTTAGGCGTTGATATCCCTTCACCGCTTGATGTCTGGCCTCTCTGTGTTTCGCAAAGGCAGGAGGATCTAACACAATTACATCGTATACGTCTTTCTTACCGCGCAAAAAATCAAAAGTATCCTCTGCATAAACTTCGTGGAAGTCAGCATCAAATCCGTTATCAACAATATTTTTTCGAGTAAGTTGTACAGCCTTTTCAGAAGCATCAACCGAATGGACTTGTGCTGCTCCGGCCGCTAGTGCATAAACAGAAAACCCTCCGGTATAACAAAAAGTGTTGAGTACTTTTTTCCCTTTCGAAAAACTCGCCAGCAATTTTCTATTCTCACGCTGATCTAAAAAGAAACCTGTCTTTTGACCCTCTTCCCAATTTACATAAAACGAAAGACCGTATTCTTTAATTAAGTGTGGCAAGGCGTGCGTCCAAATAAGTATTCATCGCGTTGTTCTTCGCGCACCTTACCCGGTAAGGTGTTGTGGCTTTTGTAAAAAATACATGTTAAGCTAGTACCTAAAACCGCTTTTAAAGCTTCTGCAATAACATGCCTATCGTTGTGCATGCCGGCATCATGAGCTTGCATCACAGCAACGCCATCGTAGTAATCAATAATAAGCCCGGGTAAACCATCACCTTCTGCGTGAATCAATCGGTACGCATTTGTTTCCGCAGAAGGTAATCCGGAACTATGCCGAAGAAGCAAAGCTGATGTAAGTTTATCGATCCAAAAATTTTCAGTTGGTGCATCGGGTTGCTGGCAAAGCATACGAACCGTTATACTTCCTTGCTGATAGTGACCAAAGCCCAGTGTTTTGGACTGTGCTGTTTTTACTTCTACCCAGCATCCATCCGTAAGCTGCCCCGAAGTGGTGTGAATAGCACCGGAAAAAATCCAAGGATGAAATCGTTCAATAGAATGTTCTTTACCTCGCTTAAGTACTACCGTGCCTTGAATGTTCATAGAAAAATTAATAGCCTAAAAGTATCTAAAAATAATCGCTCTATAGTCCTATCTACACACCACTAGTGTAGTAAATCCTGACAACATGAACCTAACTTCAACAATTTCGTTTTATTGCTGAGTTGAGGGCGTGGAAAAAGTGCAGAATTACTTTATCAAAACTGACAAAATTTCTGATTGCCTCGAAATGTCTGGTTTTTGTTTATTTACAACTGGTTTAAACTTTATAATACGATGAAAAAATTTGGATCACTTTTTTTGGCTGCCGTGCTTGGGAGTGTTTGTACAGTAGCCTCATTTCAATGGATAATTAAGGATAAAACCAATGTAAGCGTAGAGCATATTTCCGGAATACCGGCTGCTCAAGTAGCCTATACCGTGGATGAAAGCGGAAAGGCTGTGCCAGTTGACTTTACAGCTGCCGCAGAAATGGTAATGCCTGCTGTAGTACATATTCGTTCTACACAGAATACTGCTCGCAGACAACAAAGTCCACAGCAAATGGATCCGTTCCGTGAATTTTTTGGCCCACGTATGCCGCAAGGACCTAGTCAAAGTTCAGGCTCTGGCGTAATCATCAACAAAGACGGATACATTGTTACCAACAATCATGTAGTACAAGATGCTGATATCGTAGAGGTAACACTATTAGATAATAGAACAATTGTAGCAGAGGTTATTGGAACCGACCCCGATACGGATCTGGCGTTATTAAAGGTTAATGAAAAGAATTTACCTTTTCTTGCATTTGTCGATTCGGATAAAGCCAAAATTGGTGAGTGGGTTTTAGCAGTTGGCAATCCGTATAATCTAAACTCTACGGTTACTGCGGGGATCATCAGTGCAAAAGGCAGAAACATTAATATTTTAAGTAGAAACAGTGGCGAAGGTAGCACAGCTATCGAATCGTTTATTCAAACCGATGCCGCCATTAACCCGGGTAATAGCGGTGGAGCACTTGTTCAATTAAATGGTGGCCTGGTTGGTATTAACACAGCTATTGCTAGTCCTACCGGATCGTACTCTGGCTATGGCTTTGCCGTACCATCCAATATTGTTAGTAAAATAGTTGAAGATTTGATTACGCACGGTGCTGTGCAACGTGGTTGGCTTGGCGTAACCATTGCAAGTGTTAACTCACAACTGGCGAAGGAGCAAGAGCTACAAGTTATTGAAGGTGCTTATGTTTCTGGCTTTGCAGAAAAGAGCTCAGCCAAAGAAGCCGGATTAAAAGAAGGCGATGTGGTAACCAAAATTGATGAAACCACGATTAAATCAAGCACTGCGCTAATTGAATACATTGGCCGTCATCGTCCAGGAGATAAAGTGAATATGGTTGTTAACCGAAAAGGAAAAGAAGTAGTTATACCTGTTACGCTTAAAAGCAGAGATGGAAATGTGGGTACTATTTTACCCGAAGTTCGGGAAGAAGCTGTAGCATTAGGGGTACAGTTAGAAGAGATTGATACCAAAATCTTAAAAAAACTCGATCTTCAAAACGGTGTTCGGGTAAAAGAATTAGGGAAAGGTAAAATTTCGCGCTTGACTGATATGCGAGAAGGTTTTATTATTACAAAAGTAAACGATGTTCCGGTAAAGCACGTTAAAGATTTCAACGCGTTATTAAAGAACAAAAAAGAAGGTGAGTTAATTATTCTCTCTGGTACGTATGAAGATTTTCCGAGGGAGTTCAATTATGCTTTCAGAAAATAAACACACACAAACTACATTATGAGAAAACTTTTTAGAAAAGGCGAACGTGTTCGCAGTAAGATTGACGGAAAAGTGATGGAGGTTCTCAAGTACATTAAAAACAATTTTGTAGAAGTAAAATGGTTTGATCTGGAAAAGAAGGAAGTACGGATCAACAAAATAAAGGAAGACCAGCTTTCGAAGGCTGCTTAAGTATTATATAACCGCCTCGACTAACACAACTCGTGTAAAGACGAGGCGGCTATTATTATCTTCCTCCGAACATTATGCTAACTTTGTAGTTAGTTCATAAACTGTACGGCCATAAAAAAATTTGAAATTCCCGCCTACTACCGATCATCTATTACCGGTAGAATTAAAGAAGCACGCAGATTAAGTGATTTGCGCAAACAAGATTTTTCCCCAACTCATTTAGATTTTGGTCCGCTGCAATTTTACATCGCGCGCCATTTTGGTTTTTGCTATGGTGTAGAAAATGCTATTGAAAAAAGCTATCGGGCGTTGGAAGAAAATCCTGATAAGCGTGTCTTTCTATTAAGCCAGATGATTCACAATCAAGAAGTGAATAATGATTTAGAGACGCGTGGCATTCAGTTTATAATGGATACCGATGGCAAACAGTTTATACCATGGAACGACATTACCAACAACGATATCGTGATCATTCCTGCTTTTGGTACAACCGTAGAGATAGAGCAACTTTTGTTGGCTAAAGGAATTGAAGTTGCCAAATACAATACTACCTGCCCGTTTGTTGAGAAGGTTTGGAACCGCTCAGAAAAATTAGGAATAGAAAACTATACGGTTATCATACACGGAAAACCGGGTCACGAAGAAACGCGTGCTACGTTTTCGCACAGTGCGCAAGGAGGAGCTTCGGTGGTTGTTCGTGATATGAATGATGCCCAGCGTTTGAGTGAATTTATTACAGGTCAAAAACCAATCGAAGATTTTTATAGCGACTTTGCCGGCAAATTTTCCGAAGGCTTTAATCCTTCAACTGATTTTGAACGCGTAGGTGTCGTTAATCAAACTACCATGCTTGCCTCCGAAACACAGGCTATTGCCGATTACTTCCGACAAGTAATGATTAAAAAATATGGCGAAAAAAGTGTTAAAGATCATTTTGCCGACACCCGCGACACGTTGTGTTACGCTACCAACGATAATCAAGAGGCCACCTATAAATTATTAGAAACGGATGCAGACTTAGCAATTGTAGTAGGTGGATATAATAGCTCAAACACCTCGCATATTGTTGAATTGTGCGAACGCAAGTTTCCAACGTACTTCATTAACTCAGCAAAAGAAATTGTTAGTGAGCGTGAAATCCACCACTTTAATTACCCGGAAAAGAAAAAAATGGTGACCACTGATTTTCTGCCAGACAAAACTCCGTTAAGAATAATTTTAACGAGTGGGGCTTCTTGCCCAGATACGGTAGTTGATCAGGTGTTACAAACTTTGCTGAGCTTTTACAAAAAAGCCAGCCCTCTGGAGGAGGTGCTGGCTGGTTTTTAAGTATGCGTTTATTACGCAGCGTTTTTCTTCCGACTTTCTTCTACCTTTTTACCATTGCGGTGCTCACCTAAAATGATCACATCTTTGGTGTTCTCGTATTGTCTTGCCGCTTGCAACATGGCTTCCTTGGTATCGCGAATAATAACAATTCCACTCTTTGCGCCCTTGTTGCGCAGTTCAAGATAAAATCCGTCTTTTTTCTTCTTCGGTAATACTGGAGGTCTTCCCATTGTTTAAATTTTTTAAAGTGTATGAGCGCTTTTTAGGCTCTCAAATTGCTTAACCGGATACTCCGGCCTTTAGTTCGGTCGCAAATATCGTGCTTTTTATTGTATTTATTGTCATAAATGCCTAAATGCGTGCTTTGGCGGAGTGACTGGTTTGAATTTTCGCGCAGGTCAACATATTTTGTTTTGCTCTATATTTCAAACCCCGAATAATTTTTTAAAAAATAAACTTCATGAAGAAATATATTCTGTTTCCCCTTTGTGTGTTTTTTCAGCAGGGCTTGGCGCAACAAGAAAATCAGTTCGATAGCACCAAGGTTTTAACCGAAGTTGTTGTAAAGGCGTATAACTATGATCGTCCGCTACTCGATGTTCCCGCGGCTGTTGGTGTAATTACCCAACCAGTACTAGAGCGTTTCAATAATTCATCATTGCTTCCTGCGCTTAATACGATACCCGGTGTACGCATGGAACAACGGTCGCCCGGAAGCTACCGCCTATCCATTCGAGGTAGCTCGTTGCGTTCACCATTCGGTGTGCGTAATGTAAAAGTGTATTGGAATGGTATTCCCTTTACTGATCCGGGAGGAAATACCTACATCAATTTATTTGATTTCAACTCTATTCAACAAATTGAAGTTATCAAGGGGCCGGGCTCAAGCTTGTATGGAGCGGGAACCGGTGGGGTTTTATTACTGAATAGTGAACCGGCATTATCAAATGACCTAACGGTATCGGCATTGGCCGGAAGTTTTGGACTGTTGCGGTATGCAGCTACAGCCCGAATAAAAAATGAAAACGCGCAGATAAGCGTACACTATGGTCATCAGCAAGCAGATGGCTACCGCGCACAAACACGGATGGCCAGAGATGTACTTCAACTGCAGTCTAATTTTTCAGCCAGTAGCAAAAGTACATTAGCAGCAAACATACTTTATGCAGACCTCTTTTATGAAACCCCAGGTGGATTAACTCAATCACAGTCGGAAACCAATCCTCGTGCCGCAAGACCTACAGCCGGCTCAATACCCGGTGCCTCAGAGCAACAAGCTGCGGTAACAAACAAAACGTTTTACTCAGCACTCCAGCATACCTATACATGGAGCCCGGGATGGTCTAATCAAACCGGACTGTGTGGTTCATTCTCTCAATTTCAAAATCCTTCTATTAGAAATTACGAGCGCAGAGTAGAGCAAGGAATTGGTGGACGCACTGACACACAATACAATTTTTCGAAAGGCACGTTAAATTTTGGGGCTGAATTCCAATATGGTTTTTCACCAATAAGTGTTTACGAAAACAATACCGGAAGTATTGGCGATTTACAAAGCATTGATGAGGTGTCATCATCTACTTACTTTTTATTTACACAAGCCGAGTTTTTTTTACCTGCTGATTTTTTTCTTACACTGGGCGCTAGCATTAATAAATTAAAAATTTCACTAACAGGTTTGTCGGTTACACCAGCCATAGAAGAAGAGCGGAATTTTAAGCCCTTTATTTCTCCGCGCATCGCTTTACTTAAAAAAATCAATTCGGCAATTTCAGCTTATGCCAGCTATAGTCAAGGATATTCTCCCCCTACCGTAGCCGAAGTTTTTCCATCAACAGGAATTTTTGATCGCTCACTAAATCCTGAGCGCGGACAAAATTTAGAAGTAGGTTTCCGTGGAAGCGCAATGAAAGAAACAGTACGCTTTGATGTTGCTCTTTATGATTTTAGCCTGCGAGAAACAATTGTTATTCGCAGAGATCGCACACAAGCAGGCGATCCCGAATACTTTGTTAATGCTGGCAAGACTTCACAACGAGGGGCAGAAGTACAAGCAAGTTGGAATCCTACTATTCAACCTTCATCCATTTTCACTGCTTTTACAATATGGAGTTCTTATGCGTGGAACAACTTTATCTTCAAAGATTATGTAAAGGATGTACTTGTGCTTACGGGAAATACCTTAACCGGAACAGCGCCACACACGCTGGTAGTTGGCATGGATATAAAAACAAAGTTGGGAATGTATATAAATGCAACGGGTACCTATGCTAGCGCCTCACCTGTAAATGATGAAAATACGGCCTATGCAGATGCCTATACCTTAGTAACATCACGGCTAGGCTACCGAAAGGCTTATCAACGCTGGACACTTGATGTCTTTGCTGGTGCTGATAATATATTAGATGAGCGGTATAGTTTGGGAAATGATTTAAATGCTGTGGGTGGTCGGTATTTTAATCCGGCTCCAAGTCTAAATTTTTTTGGAGGTGTTCAAACATCGCTACGACTTAACTAATCAAAAGATTACCTAAATTATCAGTAACCGTTCGTGCCTTTTTGGGTTGCAACAATCGTTGTAAAAGTTGATCTTACAGAAACTAAACCACGCACGTTATGAGCCCCATCGATAAATTCCTTCACTGGGAAAAGACAATCCCTTCTAATATTTTTTTACGCCAACCATTTAATGGCCAGTGGAAAACCTGGACCTACAAACAGGCTGGTGATGAGATACGGAGAATTGCCAACGGACTAAAAGCCCAGCAGCTTCCGGCCGGCTCAAAAGTATCGCTCCTTTCAAAAAATTGTGCGCATTGGATCATGGCCGATCTCGCGATTATGATGGCTGGCTATATTTCTGTTCCTATTTACGCTACTATTACGGCATCTTCTATTCGGCAAATTGTAGAGCATAGCGAATCAAAACTTATTATAGTCGGTAAGCTAGATGATTACGAAGCACAAAAAACAGGTATTCCAGCAGATGTAACTCGACTGGGCATTTCAGATTATGGATTACATGAACAACATGACTGGAATAATTGGCTAACTGAAAATGCTCCTTTAGCTGAAGTTCATGCTTGGAAAGAAAGTGATCTATTAACTATTATGTATACTTCTGGCACTACCGGAAAACCTAAAGGCGTGATGCATTCTGTTGAAGCCTTTGCTGCCACGGTAGGGGTAGCAGTTAGCGATTTGGGGCTGCAACAACATCCTCAATTGTTTTCATACTTGCCACTAAGCCATATTGCCGAGCGCACTGGTATTGAAATGGTTGGCATCTATTCTGGTGGAACCTTTTCGTTTGCAGAAACGCTAGAAAGTTTCGCAGCAAATTTAGCAGATACCCAGCCAACTGAGTTTTTTGCTGTACCCAGAATTTGGGCAAAGTTCAAAGAGAAAATTGAAGAGAAGCTCCCGCCTAAAAAATTAAAAACACTGTTAAGTATTCCCTTAGTTAATAGTATTGTACGGGGTAGCATTAAAAAGAAACTCGGTCTTTCGCGTGCTTCCCATATTTTTAGTGGTGCCGCCCCTATTACGGTTGAGTTACTAAAATGGTATGAGGCACTTGGCATCCGCATTTTGCAAGCTTATGGCATGACGGAAGATTGCGTCTATGCTCACTTTAATAGAAATGATGATAACCGGCATGGAACAGTAGGCAAACCGTTATCTGGGTTACAAGTAAAAATTGCTGCCGATGGCGAAATTCGCGTAAAGTGTAAAGGCCTTACGCTGGGCTACTATAAAGAACCCGAACTCACCGCCCAACTTTTTGACGAAGAGGGATTTTTACATACGGGCGATCAAGGTGAACGTAGTGCCGATGGATTTCTTACCATTACCGGGCGCGTGAAAGACCTCTTTAAAACTGATAAAGGGAAATACATTTCGCCAGCACCCATTGAGATGCAGTTATTAAAAAACTCTGATATCGAACAAGTATGTGTAGTAGGTATGGGCATTCCGCAACCTATGGCATTAGTTGTATTATCTACTGCTGGGCGGGCAAAAACAAATGATGCAATTAAGGACAGTATTTCAAGAACACTTGCAGAAACCAATCCGTCATTAGAGGCTCACGAAAAAATAGAAAAGGCCATCATTATGAAAGATGATTGGAGCGTGGAAAACAACTTACTTACTCCTACTTTAAAAGTTAAGCGTAATGAAGTTGAAAAAATTCATTTGCCCAACTACCCAAAATGGTTTCAGCAAGAAGGCGTTGTGGTTTGGGAGTAATAAATACCATCTACCTATTTCATAAAAAAAAGCCTGGCGAATCGTCAGGCTTTTTTAGTTTGTATAGTGTAACTACAGAGCTACCCGTTCATGGAAATTAAAAATTCCTCATTGTTACGTGTGCCTTTCATTTTATTTTGGAGGAACTCCATCGCCTCTACCGAGTTCATATCAGCCATAAATTTACGCAGTATCCACACGCGTTGTAAGGCATCTTCTTTTAGTAAGAGATCTTCGCGCCTTGTACCCGAAGCAGGAACATCGATAGCCGGATAAACTCTTCTATTGGCCAACTTGCGATCAAGCTGTAACTCCATGTTACCCGTTCCTTTAAATTCTTCAAAAATAACTTCGTCCATTTTCGAACCCGTGTCGATAAGGGCTGTAGCAATAATGGTTAATGAGCCACCATTTTCAATTTTACGTGCAGCACCAAAGAAACGTTTGGGTTTGTGTAGGGCGTTGGCATCAACACCACCCGAAAGTATTTTTCCGGACGATGGCACTACTGTATTATAAGCACGTGCTAATCGGGTAATCGAATCCAACAAAATCACTACATCATGACCACACTCTACCATTCGCTTAGCTTTCTCTAACACAATGCTAGCAACCTTTACATGGCGTTCTGCTTGTTCATCGAATGTTGAGGCAATTACTTCGGCACGTACACTACGCGCCATATCCGTAACTTCTTCAGGGCGTTCGTCAATCAACAATACAATCAAGTAAACTTCCGGATGATTCTCCGCAATAGCATTTGCAATATTTTTTAATAGAACCGTTTTACCCGTTTTAGGCTGGGCTACAATCATACCACGCTGCCCTTTACCGATGGGGGCAAACAAATCAAGAATACGCGTTGATAAATTATCTGGCGCAGTGCTTAAGCGAAGTTTTTCATTGGGGAAAAGTGGGGTAAGGTATTCAAAGGCAACGCGATCGCGAATTTCTTCGGTAGTTTTCCCATTTACCGACTCTACTTTTAGTAGAGCAAAATACTTTTCACCTTCTTTTGGCGGACGAATAGAACCCTTTACTGTATCTCCGGTTTTAAGTCCGAAAAGTTTTATCTGTGATGGCGATACATAAATATCGTCTGGACTCGCTAAGTAGTTATAGTCTGATGAACGCAAGAAACCGTAGCCATCTTGCATAATTTCCAAAACACCTTCATTATTAATAGCGCCATCAAACTCGCGGATAGCTACACGATACTGTGGTCTTTCTTCTCGGGTTTCTGGTCGAGCCGGTCGTGGCTGAACATCCGTAACATCTGCGGGCCCTTGTTGATCAGGATTATTTTCGAATGTGGCCGTAGGGCTTTCAAAATTAATGTTGATAGAATCCAGAATATCTTCCGAAGAAAAATCCGCTTCTGCCTCCGCTTCTTCCTTCTCTTTTGGCGGAACAGGCGCAACATTTTCCCTTCTCCGCGGACGCATTTTGCGGTCTGGTTCTTCTGCAGTAGCCGAAGCAGTGGCAGATTTTTTAGTTGTGGTAGTAGTATCTCCAGCAACGGCTTGTTGGTCAAGTATCTTATAGATAAGATCTTGCTTAGCAAGTTTTTTGGCGTTTTTCACACCCATCTCCTCCGCGATTTCTTTCAACTCAGAAAGAAGCCTGATGTTCAGGTCGTCAATAGTATACATGTGGATTTAAAAATGAATTTTTTTTAAAAATGATTTGTGGACTTAAAAATTGAGTTCAGCTTGACTGAAATACATCATGAAACAAGTAACTTGAAAACAATGGTACGGTAAGTATTATTAGAATTTATGATCAGTTGGCTAGAGATAAAGCCGATCGATGATGCAAGTATAGGCCAAATTTGACTATTATCAAACTTATCAAATTATTTTATTCAACTTACTAATCACCCAACCACTCAAAAAAAACTATTTTTGAGGCCTAAAAAAATAAGCCATGCTTCCAATAGCACTTATACGCGAACAACCAGAAAAAATACTTCAAGGACTTCGTAAAAGAAATTTTAAAGATGCCGATACGCTACTTCAACAGGTAACTGATAACGATCAACTCAGGCGAGATACCCAACATCGAGTGGACGACCTGAAAGCAAACCTAAACATAGATTCAAAAAACATTGGCGACCTAATGAAGGCCGGCAAAGCAACAGAGGCAACCGCGCTGCGTGAAGCTGTTAACCAAGCTAAAGAAAATGTTAAGGTATTAGAGACAGACCTGGAGTTGTACGAAAAAAAACAGCTTGAATTACTTTATAAAATACCCAACGTACCGCATGCCAGCGTTCCGGCAGGTGTAGGTGCTGACGATAACATTACTGTTCATACACACGGCCAGTTACCGTCACTACCTGCTGATGCCCTACCCCATTGGGACTTGATAAAAAAGTACGACATCATCGATTTTGATTTGGGTGTAAAAATAGCCGGTGCCGGATTTCCAGTATATAAAGGTAAGGGCGCTAAACTACAACGTGCCCTCATCAACTTTTTTTTAGATGAAGCCGAAAAACAAGGCTACCGCGAAATCCAACCACCTATTGTTGTAAACGAAGCATCTGGATATGGCACGGGGCAATTACCCGATAAAGAAGGGCAAATGTATTTTGCTCCGGCTGATGGTTTATATTTAATACCTACTGCTGAAGTACCCATTACTAATTTGTATCGCGATGTGATGGTTAATGAAGATAACCTGCCGATAAAAAATGTAGGGTATACACCATGCTTCAGACGAGAAGCTGGTAGCTGGGGCGCACATGTTCGCGGTTTAAATAGACTCCACCAGTTTGACAAAGTAGAGATTGTACAAATTAGAAAAGCAGACGAATCGTATGAAGCATTGGAAGAAATGTGTTTGCATGTACAATACCTTTTAGAAAAGTTAGAACTACCCTACCGTAAACTATTGCTTTGTGGTGGTGATATGGGATTTAATGCTGCCCTTACTTTTGATATGGAAGTATTTGCGGGAGCGCAACAGCGTTGGCTGGAGGTAAGCTCGGTAAGTAACTTTGAAACCTTTCAAGCTAACCGATTAAAACTGCGCTATAAAAACAAGGAAGGCAAAACTGAATTACTCCATACATTAAACGGAAGTGCACTTGCTCTTCCGCGCATTGTAGCCGCCATTCTGGAAAACAATCAAACACCAGAAGGCATTATCATTCCCAAAGCCTTGGTTCCCTACACAAAGTTTGACATCATTAATTAACTACACTCCATACTTACGCTCAACAACTAAACGCCCATGATAGACGGTGAACAAAGTGTAATTCAACAAGTATCGGCTCATCGGGTGGGTAACAAACTAGCCCTCGAAGAACTAATACTTACTGATGCCCCGTTAGCCTTAGAAGATGATCAACTAAAGAATTTACTCCTCACCTACTTTCTATCCAACTTCACTACTCCCGCTTATTATTCGTTTACCTTTTCAAATGGAGATCTTTCGCTTAACCCACTTTATAAATTTGCAACCGAAGTCTTTGCCAACCCTACCCAACTTCATCAAAAATCCATTGATATTGCCAAACATCTTTATCAAGAAACACAGCATCCAAATATAAAGTCAGGCGAACTATACATCGCCCACATTACCAACATTCCATTAGAAGGAAAGTATGTAGAGGCTCTCGGTCTTTTTAAATCAGAGCACAAAGATTCTTACCTAAAACTAAACACAGACACTCCCTCCTTTAACTTGCTGGCCGAGGAAGGAGTGAATATAAAAAAACTCGATAAAGGGTGTTTGATTTTTAATGTAGAACAAGATACCGGATATAAAGTACTTGTAGTTGATAATGCCAACAGAGCAGATGCGCAGTTTTGGAAAGAAAATTTCCTTCATATAAAGGCTACTTCGGATGCATACCACCAAACACACAATTTCATGCAACTTACCCGGGAGTATGTAAGTGGGCAGCTCGATGAAGAATTTAGTGTTTCGAAGGCCGATAAAATTGATTTACTAAACCGTTCCATGGATTTTTTTAAATCGCGAGAAGAATTCAATCAGGCCGAATTTGAAACAGAAGTATTAAACGATGTAAGCGTTATTGAATCTTTTAGAAAGTACGGGCATGAGTTTATGTCGAATAACGAAATGGAAGTGACCGATAACTTCGAGATTTCTGTTCAAGCTGTTAAGAAGCAGGCGCGTATATTTAAAAGTGTTTTAAAGTTAGATAAGAACTTTCATGTTTACATTCATGGGAATCGTGAACTCATTGAAAAAGGTTTTGACGAAGTAACCGGAAAGCATTATTACAAAATATTTTTTGATCAGGAAAGTTAAGTTGATAGTCGCCTGCGGACAGCTATTATCAATACAACCGATAAGACAGCAACTCCCGCGAGTGCAGCCATTACCAAAAACCACTCTTCCGATAAACGCCAGCGCCAGTAGATTCCAAACAGCGCCCACAATACAACCAGCGTAAAGGCTGGTGCCCTGTAACGCAACGTAATAACTAGAGCCAGTAATGTGGCAACTCCCATCATTACTGCTGCCCATACCTTCTCACTAAAAAAAACACCGTCCCATTGAACAGCTACTAACCAAGCCGATACATTAGCAATTGTTGCTACACATATCCAAGCGAAGTAAATGGTAAACGGTAGATAAACAAAGGTTCGTTCCCAGCCATCGGTGGGCTTGCGTTCTTGAAGTATAAAAAAGATTTTACTCAACACAACCAATAGGCCCAGCATAATGAGCACAGAGGTTCCTACATATAAATAATGCCACACCACTATCCAACACATATTCAACACACAAGAGGCAATAAACCATAAAGAGAGTCGGGTAAAACCTGCTTGATGTTTTCTGACCCAACCCCACACAACAAAACCAGCCAACAAAGAATAAATTACGATCCAAATAGAAAAGGTAATACCAGCTGGTGTAAAGAAATTCGGATAAAGTGCCGAAACCTCACCGGTATTCAAACCATTAATAGGTAAGCTATTGGCTAATGCGTTTACGATAAACACACCTACCAAAAAGATTGTATTCAGTAATGCAAAAAGTATATTCGTTTTCATTTTTTAATCCTTTTGTTTTTAATTAGTTACATCGTTGCCTTCCAACAGGCGGGAATAAACCAATCTTCATGTTTTCGGTGCAGACTCGGCATGGCTATTTAATCTATTACTACATTATAAATTAAAGCCATCCGAAAAATTCATACACGACATTCTAACAGTATAACGCATACTAAGTTCTAATCGTACCAATCATCAACCTTATCTTGTTCAAATGCCAATTTGCCCCTACATTGAATTTCATTAACCAAACTACAATATGATCATTGGCAACCCTAACCGCGCCCTACTTGCTGCTGTACTTTTAACACTGCTTGTTGGGTGTAATCAAAAAAAAGAAACACTATCCATGCGCTATCCCGAAACATTAAAAACTGACACAGTTGATACGTACTTCGATACACCCGTTCCTGATCCTTATCGCTGGTTAGAAGATGATCAATCGGAAGCAACAGCCAATTGGGTTACGGCACAAAATGAAGTAACGTTTTCGTACCTCGAGGCTATTCCCTATCGGGATAAGGTTAAAAAAAGACTCGAACAACTTAATGACTATGAAAAGCTAAGCGCTCCATTTAAAGAAGGCGACTATTACTACTTTTATAAAAACACAGGGCTTCAAAACCACAGCGTGTTGTATCGAAAAAAAGGTGAGGATGGTGAAGCTCAGGTTTTTCTTGACCCCAATACTTTTTCAAAAGATGGCACTACCCGCATGGCTGGACTTTCATTTTCAAAAGATGGTAGCCTATGCGCATTTCAAATTTCAAAAGGTGGAGCTGACTGGACTGAAGCTATCGTTATCAACACTGCCGATTTAACTATTGTCGAAGATACCCTCCGCAACATTAAATTTAGTGGTATCGCTTGGAAAGGAAACGAAGGGTTTTACTTTAGCACGTACGATAAACCAACCGGTAGTCAGCTATCGGCAAAAACACAACATCACAAACTATATTATCACAAGCTGGGAACACCGCATAGCCAAAACGAATTGGTTTTCGGTGGTGAAAAAACACCTAGACGCTATATCGGTTCTTACGTAACGGAAGACGAACGTTTTCTGGTTATCACCGCCTCCATTAGTACTACTGGTAATGAACTTTATATTCAAGATCTTCAAACCCCTAAAAGTAAACTTGTAACCATTGTCGGTAACGTTGAAAACGATCACTACGTACTTGATAATGAAGGCTCGCGATTATTTATTCATACAAACCTTCAGGCACCTAACAATAAAATTGTTGTAGTCGACTTTGCTAATCCCACACCAGAGAATTGGGTTGACTTAATTCCTGAAACTGAAAGTGTTTTACGTGCTAGTACCGCAGGTGGAAAAATATTCGCTAATTACCTTGTTGATGTAAAAACACAAATCAAACAGTTTGCCATGGATGGAAAGTTAGAACGCGAGGTAGAACTTCCTGGTATTGGTTCCGCTGGAGGTTTTGGTGGTAAAAAAGAAGATTTGCACTTGTACTACAGCTTTACATCGTTTAACTACCCAACAACTATTTTTAAGTACACCATCGCTTCTGGAGAATCTTCTTTATATCAAAAACCTACACTTGATTTTAATCCGGATGATTACGAAACCAAACAGGTTTTTTATACTAGTAAAGACGGCACCAAAATTCCGATGTTTATCGTTCATAAAAAGGGTATCACCTTAAATGGAAAGAATCCAACGTGGCTATATGCATATGGCGGTTTCGGTGTTAGTCTAATGCCAAGCTTCAGTCCTTCGCGCATCGTGTGGTTAGAAAACGGAGGCATTTTCGCACAGCCTAATTTACGAGGCGGTGGCGAATACGGAGAAAAATGGCACTTGGCAGGAACAAAAATGAACAAGCAAAATGTGTTTGATGACTTTATTGCAGCAGGCGAATA
>CAYNKN010000028.1:0-16739 GCA_964397805.1 uncultured Chryseolinea sp.
GCGATTGATTGTGGCGCACTCTCAAAAGATCTTGCCGCCAGCGAATTATTCGGCCATATCAAGGGCTCGTTTACAGGAGCCGTTCAAGATAAAAGCGGTCAATTTGAAGCAGCCAATACCGGAACCTTATTTTTAGACGAGGTTGGTAATTTATCGTACGAAGTACAAATAAAATTACTCCGTGCCATTCAGGAGCGTATCATTCAGCCTATTGGTAGCAATAAAGAAATTAAAGTAGATGTTCGAATTATTACAGCCACGAACGATGATCTTACCGATAGCGTAAAAGCAGGTCATTTTCGCGAAGATCTGTATCACCGATTGAACGAATTTAAACTGAAGGTTCCTCCTTTACGGCAGCGTGAAGATGACTTAGAAGAATTTTTACACTTCTTTAGAGAAACCGCTAACAAAGAGCTTGATCGCGAAGTAAAAGGTTTCGATAAGTCTGTGATGGAGATTTTTGAACAGTATGATTGGCCAGGAAATTTGCGCGAAATGAAAAACGTAGTGAAACGCGCAGTGCTGCTCACCGTTAATGGCTTGATACAACCACAAGCTTTACCGGAAGAGATGCTAGAAGCGGTGCGCAATCCGGTCGTAAGAAATGTCGATCAACAAAAGCCAGTTTACGATTTAAAAATGCTTCAGGAGTCGCAAGAGAAAGAAATTATTGTGAAGACGTTAGAAGAAGTTCGCTACAATAAATCGAAGGCTGCGCGTATTTTAAATATTGATAGAAAAACGCTTTACTTAAAAATGGAGAAATACGGTATCGCTTAAATTATTCACTTTTCACAAGTTGGTTACGCATACTGACTAACATTTTTTCAAGATCATCTTTTATTCCAATAATTTTTTCGATTAGGTCTGCCAACTCGGCACCTTCTACAATGCTGACTTCTATGGTATGCAAACGCGCAGATAATTCATTCTCGCCCATTTGTCCAACGCGTCCGGCTAGTTTATGAATAACCTCCCGAATAGGTTCTGTTTCAATATGCCGAACATATTCATCAAGATCATCGAGGTCACTTTCTGTTTCTTCAATAAACTGTTGTATAACCGATTGAAATAAAGCTTCATCACCTAATGTCATGCGTCTAACAGTAGAGAGGTCGGGCGAATACTCTGTACAATCCGTATCAATTTGTGTTATCGTAACACCTAACAACGAAAGGAGTTCTTGTTCACGAAAGGGTTTTGAAAGCACTGTATCAAATCCCTGATCCAACAGTTCTTGTTGTTCTTGCTGAAATACATGTGCTGTAAGCGCAACAAAGTAAGTAGTAGTCGGATATTTCTTTTGAAGAGTTTGACAAAGTTCTACGCCATTTATGTGCGGCATGCGGATATCCATTAGAATATGCGTCACCGCTTCATCGGGTTCCAAATTAATTAGTTTCTCAGCTTCGCTATAAGTAATAAAATCAATATTATTTTTCTTAAGAATTAAACTGCACAAACGCAAAATCATCACATCATCATCTACCACAATTACTTTTCCTGAAAACTTGTCGGCTGTTACCAGGCTGGTACTCTCCGCAGATAGAATCGAGGGTGTGGTTGCTTTCTTATAAGCGATTGTAATTCGGAAGGTGGCGCCTTGTCCTGGTTCACTTTCTACTTCTAAGGTACCGTTTTGTGCTTCGATGAGTGATTTAACTATAGTGAGTCCTAAACCGGTTCCACCAAAATGCCGCGCGATTAATGCATTTGCTTGTTCAAATTGGTTAAATATTTTTTCCAGATCTTCTGCACGTATACCAATACCGGTATCGCTAATTTCAAAGACAGTAGTTATTTCTTCTTCTTTTTCTTGGGTGCTTACTGAGAATTTTACGTAACCGTTCGAAGTAAATTTAATGGCATTGCCTACCACATTGTATAGTATTTGGCGTAATCGAAATGGATCACCTTCAACACAATAATCTTCAGTCGATTCAATATTGAGTAACAATGAAATATTCTTTCTATCGGCTTGAATGCGCATGGCTGCATCTACTTCTCTTACCAGCTTAAGAAGTTCAAAATTTTCTTTAACAAAAATTATATTACCCGATGATATCCGACTGTAATCCAATACTTCATCTACAATATGCAGTAAGTGCTCTGATGAACTATGAAGCGCCTGTATGGCTTCATTATTCTTTCCGTACTGTTGATGAAGTTGCTCCGAAAAACCAATAATGGTTTGTAAGGGTGTACGTATTTCATGACTCATATTCGCTAGAAAGCGTTGCTTTATTTGGCTTAGTTCTTCTGCCTCATCACGCGATTTTTCTAACTGTATTTTATAGTAATTACTACGAGCGATATCAACCCAGATAAGGTAAACCAACATGGCGGCACCCAAAAAGAAAACTATAAGGAGTAAGCTAATGCGATTCACACTCGCTGTTACAAGTGTCGCAGCCTTCGCATTATTTCGTTGAATTTTCAAAAACTCTTCGTTTTCTACTTCACGTAATGTTGCCAAGAGTTGATTAATAAATAGGTTATTGGCTTCAATAAGATTCGTTTCTTGTTTTAATAGTTTATTACTCTGCGTGCGTTGGTCTTTTTCCAGATCGCTCATAATTTTTTCTACTTCCGCTAACGCATTGTTTTGGCGGGCAATAGCCACGGTATCAATACTTACACTAAGTTCCTCTTCTACTTTTACACTGGTGGTAATGGGCTCTGTAGGAGTTTTTTTCTTACTAAAAAGTTTTGCTAATCGCGACCGATCATCGCGTAGTGGGGTAAGGGTATCGTGTTGGTAAGTGGTGGTTGTTTTTTTCTGTGTAGTAACTACACTCGTGTCTACTGATAATTGCTCGTTTTCTATAATAACATACAGTGTATCAATGCGGCTAACCAGTGCAGTATTGTTTACGAGTCCGGATTTTAATCTTAAATATGAAAAAAATATTTTATTACGCTCGTGTAAAATTGAAATGAGTGATGAAAGCCTCGCTTCTTGTGTACTATCCCAAGGCATTTGTTTTAGGGAGTCTACTTTATCAACTAAAGATTGAGATTGTTTTAGAAAAGCCTTAAATGGTTTATTGGGATTTCGAATGGCTTCTGCACGTTGTAGTTGATCGAGAGTTGTAATTTCTTGAAAAATACTATTTAATGCGATAAGCTTTTCGTTAGGTGTAGAGATTTCATCTACGGTTTCCAACATTTCACGAAATCCGAAATGGGTTATACCTAATGCAAGAAGTATAGCTGCAAACGAAAGTGAAAAACCTGCCAATACTTTTCGCTTAACAGAAGTGGGTGATAATTTTTCTTTTATAAACTGCTGCATTTTTTTTACGTTTTCGAACGCTACATTTTAAGAGAATGGTTTTATCGTTTTACTAAAATTAATAATAAGTGAGAAAAATTGTTTTACTGAATATTATTAAAACGCCCATGAATATTTAGTGTCTTACTAATTTTTTAATGAGTTAAGAAAATGTTTAATGTGGGTTCACATACCAAATTGAATTTTTCTACTTACCGAAGTGCCCCCTGCATCACCAGCCATACTGCGAACGCGCAGTTTGACTCGTTAACGTTGAGCCTACAAATTTAGCTCCTTTAAGAATGTGAGCGATAGTAGTAAAATGATGCCAATCGAAATAATATTAAGAAGTGCACCTGCACGCATCATGTCCTTCATTTTTATATGTCCGCTAGAAAAAACAATGGCATTTGGAGGTGTGGAAATAGGAAACATAAACGCACAACTTGAGGCAATTGTCACCGGAACGGCCAGTATATAGGGGTCTAACCCCAAACCGTTGGCAATACCAAATACAACCGGAATGAAAATGGTTACCAACGCAACGTTACTCATAAACTCAGTTAGAAAAACAGATATCGTTAACAGAACGAGCACAAGTGCCCACATGGGTAGATTATTTTGCGAGGCAATGCCCTGACCAATCGCACTAACTATACCTGCGTTCTCCATGCCACGTGCTAAGCATAAGCCCCCACCAAAAAGCAGTAGTATACCCCAGGGTAGTCGTTGCATATCGTCCCAGTGTAAAATGAATTTATATTCTTTCCACTGTATGGGTACCAGGAACATAAAGATGCCTCCCGCCAAGGCAATGTTCGTGTCGTTAAAAATTTTTGTAGGTAATGCGCTGTTAATAAGTTGTTGAAAAATCCAGAGTAGCGATGTGATACTAAAAATTATTAATACCAGTTTTTCCTCATACTTTATTTTTCCCAGGTCTTTTAACTTTTGTTCGATGAGCATGGTAGTGCCTGCAACCTTCTGTAAATTATTCCGAAATAAAATGCGTGTCATAATAAAGTAACAGGAGGCCATGAGGAGTAAGGAAACAGGTACACCAATTCCCATCCACCGAACAAACGATATTTCATGTTGATAAAACTCACGTGCAGCACTAGTGAATACTACGTTTGGAGGTGTGCCGATTATAGTACCAATACCTCCCAAGTTAGCGGCATAACCTATGCTGAGCATAAGGCCTAGCGCAAAGTTTTGTTCACCTTTCGTTAACGCTTTCCCTTCTGCCAGATGTTGGCTACGCAGTAATTCAATCACCGAAATTGCAATAGGTAACATCATCAATGCAGTAGCCGTATTACTAATCCACATACTGATTAACCCACTGGCTAGTGTAAACCCGAAAATTATTCCGTTGCCCGAAGTTCCGGTTATCTTAATTAGGTTAATGGCGATGCGTTCATGAAGACGATGTTTTTCTAAAGCAATGGCAATCATAAAACCACCCATAAAAAGAAAGATAGATGGGTTTGCATACGGAGCGGATGCGTTATCTAACGTAAGTACACCCAGTGCCGGAAAAAGTGCTAATGGCAACAATGCCGTTATCGCTGTTGGTGCAGCTTCCATGATCCACCATGTTAGCATCCATGCAGCAACAGCGATTACTTTATACGCATGAGGTGCAATGAAATTTTCAGGAAGAATAATCAATATCAAAATGAAAAACAGCGGCCCTAAAACCAGACCAACCTGACGCGACAAATGATTATTTTTTTCCACTATTTAATCTAGGTAAGTAATCAAAACTAAACTTTTTGTTCGCTATGGCCAAGCAAGTGTAAAAAACAAAAAGCCTCTTGTGGAGGCTTTTGCGGTAGTGTGGGTATACGTTATTTATTCGGATGATGAAGGTGTAGATGGTTTGGGGTTCGCTGGTTTCACTACAATTTCGCGACCGTCAACTTCAGTTTCATTTAATGCAGCAATGGCACGAAGTGCTTCTTCATCGTTTGGCATTTCAACAAAACCAAAACCTTTCGATCGGCCAGTTTCTTTATCACGCACAATCTTTACGGAAGTTACCTGTCCATGTTGAGCAAATGCCGCTTCCAGGTCTTCTTTGCGCGTCTTAAAATTAATTTTTGCAACAAAGATGTTCATACGAAGGAAATTAAGTAAAACATAAAAAAAACAGGGCTTAAAAGTCCTTAAACAAATATAACCAATAATTTTTTTTACCGATTTACTACGCAGACAAGCTCATCTCGATCTTTTTGTATGGTGCTGTTGAAAGAAAATTAGTAAAACGTTGCAATATTTAACAGTCTGCACCGACTTGTAGGCTAACAGTAAACGTGCGGGCAATGGATCTGGCTATGCAAGTAAAGGAGCAAACATTCCTTAAGGAAAAAGATCGGCTACTCGGATTTATCCGTAACCGAGTTTCTTCTATTGAGGAGGCAGAGGATATCCTGCAAGATGTATTCTACCAATTTGTTATTGGGTATGAAACCATCGAATCGCTCGATCGTGTTACTTCCTGGTTGTTTTCTGTGGCTCGAAATAAAATAATAGATCGCTACAGACGTGATGCTGCGCGTCCGCAGAAAGCTGATTTAGGTTTATACTCCGCTTCAGATGATGACTCGCCATTAACACTCCAGGATATTTTACCTGATTTAGGCAACACACCCGAAGATGCTTTACTGCGTGATGTTATTTGGGATGCTATCATGGATGCCTTAGACGAATTACCGGCTGATCAACGCCAGATATTTATACTAAACGAAATTGAAGAGCGAAGCTTTCGCGAGAGCGCAGAAGAGACGGGTGTTTCTATTAACACCTTACTATCCAGAAAGCGTTACGCTATTTTGGCACTTAGAAAAAAACTACAACGATTGTATAATGATATGTAACACCTATAGCTATGAGCAGAGGAGGTATAATTTTTAAATGTTTTGTTTTTGGAGTTACTATAGCAGCCCTGATAGGTTTGGTGGTTATGCTACTTTGGAACTGGCTGGTACCTGAATTATTTAAAGGCCCGGTTATTTCGTATTGGCAAGCGTTAGGTCTCTTAGTGTTATCGAAAATTATTTTTGGCGGATGGGGAGGTAAAGGCGGATGCCAGCATCAAGGTCCTGGTAGTCAGTGGCGCGATAAGATGTACAACAAATTTTCAACCTTAACGCCCGAAGAACGGGAAACCTTTAAAAGTAAGTTGAAAGAAAAGTGGTGTCGATGGGAAGGCAATTCAGATGTAGATATGGCAGAAACTAAAAAAGAATAGAAATTTTTTAGATAAACTGAAATCAGATGGGGCTAGGAATTCGACACTTCAATCGATTGATCCGACACCTGAACAAAAATTAACAAAGAATTTATCGAATTGCCTAAACCTAACCGGGATGGTGGCGTTAAAGAAAACGTTGGAAACTTTTGATATTTGTAAAGTTTCCATAGTTTTGCGCCCCTATGGAAGAACTAGATACTAAAGCGAAAATTTTGATTGGAGCGGAAGAGCTTTTTGCTAAGTACGGGGTGCGTAGTGTTTCTATGGACGATATCGCCCGGCATTTGGGTGTTTCCAAAAAAACACTGTATGTGTACTTCACCGAGAAAGATGAAATCGTGGCATCCGTAACACATAATTATATGCAGAGTGAGGTGGCCTCATTTAATGAGATTAAATCGGTTGCCAAAAATGCAGTCGATGAACTGGTTAAGATTTCGGATTGCATAAAAAAAAATATGCAGGACATGAATCCGTCTTTGCTCTTTGACTTACACAAGTATCATCCTAAGGCGTGGAAAATTTGGATTGATTTCAAACACCAGTTTATTCGTTCATCGGTAGAGCGCAACCTGAGTCAAGGTATTGAAGAAGGATATTTTAGAAGCGATATCAATACGGAAATACTATCTGGCTTGCGTATTCTTTGCGTGGAAGCGGCCTTTGATGAACAACTTTTTCCGAAAGGAAAGTATAAACTCGTTGACGTTCAATCTGAAATTTTTGACCACTTCGTTTTTGGCTTGTGCACCGATAAGGGAAGAAAACTTTATTTAAAGTATAAAGAAAAACAACATCAACCTTCAACCAACTAATATATGACTACAAACCCTCTACGCTTTCTAGCTGCGGTAGCGTTTTTACTTATTGTAAGCAGCGGTTTTGCTCAAACAACGTTTACGCTAGATCAATGTACTGAATATGCGCTTCAAAATTCGATAGCGGCAAAAAATGCCACTTTAGATGAACAAATAGCTGAGTCGAAAGTAAAGGAAACATTCGGTATAGGGCTTCCGCAAATTACTGGTAATGCGTCCGTAACGCACAATCAACAATTACCGAGATTCTTTGCCACCAAGCAAACGGCTTTTGCCTTTTCTGGCTTGCCTGCCGATGATTACCCTAATTTTTTACCGGGCTTAGGTGACAACGATGTAGTTGCTTCGCAAAACTTTTTTCAATTAAGAAGCGCTGGTGATGCAGGGCTTAGCATTAATCAGCTGATTTTTAACGGTTCTTATATCGTTGGTCTACAAGCATCAAAGGCCTATAAAGAGTTAGCGTATAAATCGAACGATCAAACCAAAGAACAAATCATCGAGCAAGTTACTAAAGCTTACTATACGGTGTTGATCAATAAAGAACGGACAGAATTATTTACCAGTAACATCGCGCGTGTTGACACCCTATTAAAAAATACACGTGCTTTATTTGAAAATGGCTTTGCAGAAGATATCGATGTAGATCGTATTCAAGTAACCTTAAATAATTTGTTAGCGCAGCGCGATCGGTTCTTAAGCATGAACCAACTGAGTATCGAGCTATTGAAATTTCAAATGAACTATCCCATGGATCAACCGCTGGAAGTGGCGGGTAGTATTCAGGACGTAGAGGTAAATACGGATTTGAATTCCTATATAGAAAATTGGGATTACAAACGTAGAGCTGACTATCGCGTACTCGAAGCCAATCATACGTTGCAGTCTTTAAATGTTCGTAATAAGTATGCAGAAGGTATGCCTTCACTTTCCGCATCAGCGAATCTAGGCTATGCAACACAGTCGCCTAATGTTGGTGGTATCTTCCAAACACGGTCTAATTTCGCTGATAATGGAACTATTGGTCCCGACAAGTGGTATGGGTATTCCTTATTTTCAGTTTCGCTAAACGTACCTATCTTTTCCGGACTGCAACGCAGCTATCGAATTCAACAAGAAAAGATAGCGCTTAACAAAATCGAAAATAGTTTTGTGCAGCTTAAGTCGAGTATTGATTATGAAACAAAACAATCAACACTTGAATTTGAAAATGCACTGCAAACTCTGCGTGTTCAAAATCAAACCATGGAATTGGCAGCTAAAGTAGCTCGGGTTACTAAAATTAAATACGAGCAAGGTATTGGTTCTAATCTAGAAGTGATTGATGCCGAAGATAGTTTACGCCAAGCTCAAACTAATTACTATAGTTCCTTATTCGATGCGATGATTGCTAAAGTTAATCTGGATAAAGCATACGGAAAATTATATACTGCCAAAAACTAACCCACTTTAAAAATATATACACAGTTATGAAATACACATATTTAACTATTGTACTCATTGTCTTAGCTGCTTGCCAGCAAGGAAATGACCTAGACGCAAAAAAGAAATCGTTAGAAGAAGCGAAAAACGAACTTGTAGAGCTGCGGGCTAAAATTGCCGAACTCGAAAAGGAAATTCATGCAGAAGATCCTGACTTTTCTAAGAATTCCAATGCGGTAGCTATTACCACGTTAGGCGTAGAGAAAAAAGCCTTCGAGCATTTTACCGAAGTACGTGGAGCGGTTGAATCGCGTAAGAATGTTACCTTAAGTGCTGCCGCTGGTGGAACCATTAAAAAAATTGCTGTTCGTGAAGGTCAGAAAGTAACAGCCGGACAAACGCTGGTTGAATTGGATACAGACATATTGCGCAACAGTTTAGCGGAGATTAAAACTCAACTTGATTTAGCCAACATCGTGTATGATAAACAAGAAAAATTATGGGATCAAAAGATTGGCACCGAAATGCAATACTTACAAGCTAAGAATCAGAAGGAATCATTAGAGCGTAGATTATCTACTACACAAGCGCAAGTAAATCAAATGGTAATTAAAGCACCGTTTACCGGAACGGTTGATTTGATTAGTGCTTTGTTAGGTGAGTTAGCTGCACCGGGTATGCCTTTAGTTCGTTTGGTAAGTGCCGATGATATGTATGTTAAAGCAGACGTATCAGAAGAGTATATCGGTAAGTTTAAAGCGGGCGAACCTGTAGAAGTGTTTATCCCTGCATTAAACGAGAAAGTAAAAAGTATCATCTCTTCGGTTGGTCAGGTAATCAATCCAGAAAACAGAACATTTACCATGGAAGTAAAACTTCCCGGTGTATCTGTTAAACCAAACCAAGTTACCATCATTAAATTTCGCGATTACGTAAATCCGGAAGTATTTACCGTTCCAACTAAGCTAATTCAACGCGATAACCAAGGTCAGTTTGTGTATATTGTTTCCAAGGACGCAGAGAATGTTGTAGCGAAAAAGCAGTATATCACTCCGGGTTTTTCTTACGATAGCAAAACCGAAGTACTAGATGGTTTAACTGGAAACGAGCAAATTATTTTCGAGGGATTCCGCGATGTAACAGAAGGAGCGGAAGTAGCCATTGCTGCTGAAACTTCACCAAAAAAAGAAGTAGCAAAAAATAAGGAATAATATTATGGCAGAAAATACTACCCATAAGCCAGATGATAAGGCTTTGAAAGTTGATAAGGAGTTCGGGCTTTCCACCTTTGCATTAAAGAACGGAACAATGGTTTTGTTCCTTACTTTCCTCTTTGTTGTGATGGGAATACTTACGTATATCTCATTACCGAAAGATAGCTTTCCTGAAATTAAACAATCAATTGTATACATTGGAATTCCCTTTCCCGGAAACTCTCCGGTTGATATGGAGAATCTGGTGACACGTCCTATTGAAAAGGAAATCAATACCATTTCTGAAGTAGATAATATTAAATCAACTTCAGTTCAAGATTACTCTACCATTATCGTGGAGTTCGATCCGAAGGTAAGTATTGAAGATGCCTTATCGAAAGTGAAAGATGCGGTTGATAAAGCAAAGCCTGAACTACCCGATGACTTACCACAAGATCCGAATGTTTTCGAAATTAATTTTTCAGAATTCCCAATTATGAATATCAACTTATCGGGTAACTATACCTTAGAGGAGTTGAAAAAATTTGGTGAATACCTGGAAGATGAAATTGAAAAGATTAGTGAGATATCAAAAGTAGATATACGCGGTATTGATGATAAAGAGGTTAAAATAAAAGTTAACCCGTACGAACTCGAAGCACGGAAGCTTAATTTTAGTGATATTGAGAATGCCGTTCAAGCAGAGAATGTTACTATATCTGGTGGGAATATTTTGGATGATGGTGTTCGCAGAACAATACGCGTTGTAGGTGAGTTTACTAAGCCGGAAGACCTATTGGATATTGTTGTAAAAAATGAAAAGGGTAACATTGTTTACTTACGCGATATTGCTAAAGTAGAATTCGATTACATTGAAAAGCAGAGCTACGCACGTTTGCGCAAGGAGCCTGTTGTTATGGTGGATGTGGTAAAACGCAGTGGCGAAAATCTACTTATTGCTACCGAAAAAATTAAGGTCGTATTAGATAAAGCCAAGGCCGAAGTTTTTCCCAAAGATTTAAAAGTAAGTATCACGAACGACCAGTCATCGAACACCAAAGAGATGGTGAGTAATTTGGAAAATAATATCATCTCGGGTGTGATTGTGGTAGTTATTGTATTGCTGATGTTTATCGGTACACGTAATGCTATGTTCGTGGGTATGGCTATTCCACTCTCCATGTTTATTACGTTTATTGTTATCAATGCACTGGGTATGACTATTAACATGATGGTGCTCTTCGGACTTATTATGGCGCTGGGTATGTTGGTTGATAACGGTATTGTGGTTGTCGAAAATATTTATCGTTTGCGTTCTGAGGGTTTTTCTATGTGGGATAGTACACGCCTAGGTGTAGGTGAAGTAGCACTTCCTATTATCTCGTCAACAGCAACTACATTAGCAGCGTTTATTCCATTGATGTTATGGCCCGGCTTAATGGGGCAGTTTATGAAGTACCTGCCGTTTACGTTAATGATTTCGCTTTCGGCTTCACTGTTGGTTGCGTTAGTAATTAATCCGGTATTCATTTCTCGCTTTATGAAACTAGAGAGTGAGATTGTCATTAATCATCGGGCTATACTTCGAAACTCAGGTATCGCTATTGTTGTAGGGTTACTCATCGCTCTTACTTGGATAACCTGGTTAGGAAACCTAATTATTGTTTTTGGTTTACTTACCTTACTGAATGTTTATATTTTAATACCAACATCAAAGCGTTTTCAAAATGGTGTTTTACCAAAGATTGAGCGTGTATACGAGCGTGTTATTACCTTTTCATTGAATAAGCGTAATCCTATTTGGATTTTTTTAAGCACGGTTACTTTGCTAATTGTAACGTTTATGTTGTTAGGTGTCTTTCCACCTAAGGTATTATTCTTTCCAGAAAATCAACCCAAATACGTGAATGTATTTATTGAATTCCCGGTAGGAGCTGATATTGAAAACACTAATAGTTTTACCAACGAAATTGAAGATAAGGTACTGGCTATTGTTAAGCCTTATGAAAAAATTGTTGAATCGGTGGTAGCGAATGTTGGCTCTGGAACGGGAGATCCGAACGATATGTCAAGTATTGGGCAAGCAGACACACCAAACAAAGCACGCATTACGGTAAACTTTGTCGATTTTAAATATCGTGAAGGTGTAAATACCGATCATGTTTTGAATAATATCCGTGATGGTATAAGTGGTTATCCGGGTGTTTCTATCACAGTCGACAAGGATGCTGCGGGTCCTCCAACCGGAAAACCAATTGCCATCGAACTGATTGGTGATGACTTGGAGAAACTCATTGCGCTGTCTGAGAAAATGAAAAATTATATTAATGAATCAGGGATTCAAGGTATCGAAAAATTGAAATTAGATATCGAAACAGGTAAGCCTGAGTTATTAGTAAACATTGATCGCGAAAAAGCTAGACGTTTTGGATTGTCTACCTATACTGTTGCCAATGAGGTACGTACTTCCTTGTTTGGAAAAGAGATATCGAAGTACAAAGAAGGTGAAGATGATTATAAAGTGCAGTTGCGTTTAGAAGATCAGTATCGCTACAACATGGATGCGTTAATGAATAAGAGTATAACCTTCCGCGATCAGACTACCGGCAAAATTTCACAGGTACCAATTTCTTCTGTGGCTAAAGCAGAACTTAGTTCTACTTATGGTTCTATTAAGCGCAAAGATTTAAAACGTCAAATCACACTTTCATCTAATGTATTGAGCGCCTATAACCCGACAATTGTGAATACACAAATAGCTAGAGCGTTAGAAGATTTTGAACTACCAGAGGGTTATTCATTTAAGTTTGGTGGTGAGCAAGAGAAACAAGCTGAAGAGATGGCGTTTCTATCGCAAGCGTTATTGTTTGCTGTGTTTCTAATCTTCCTCATTATTGTAGCGCAGTTCAACAAACTTACCGCTCCACTAATTATCATGACTTCTGTGTTGTTTAGTACCATTGGTGTTTTCTTGGGTTTACTCATTTTCCAAATGGAATTTGTGGTGATCATGACCATGATCGGTATTATCTCCTTAGCCGGGGTAGTAGTAAACAATGCGATTGTTTTACTCGATTTTGTGGAATTAAAGAAAAGACGTAAGCGTGAAGAGTTGGGTACAGACTTAACAATTCAAGAAGTTACGGAATCTATTATTGAGGCAGGCAAAACAAGACTTCGACCGGTATTACTTACGGCTATTACTACTGTACTCGGATTGATTCCATTAGCAGTGGGTATTAATATCGATTTTATTAAACTCTTTACGGTGTATGATGCTGACTTCTATATGGGTGGTGATAGTGTTATATTCTGGGGTCCGCTCTCATGGACAATCATATTCGGATTGATCTTTGCTACCTTCCTCACATTGGTAGTGGTACCTGTTATGTACTTGCTCACCGAGAAAGCTATGTTTTTGGTGAAACGGAAAACTGGAATTAACCTACAGTTAAGTACACAATAAAACTGATAGGGAGATAAACTAAATAATAACCAAAGTCGTCTTGCTTAGGTAAGACGATTTTTTTTTATGCAAGCACGAATGATGACAATACTAATTTTTATTGGTCTCTTTTTAGTGATCGATTATTATGTTTTTCAAGCGGTGATGGTGGTAAGCAAAAACTGGAGTCCGGGTTGGCAGAAATTTTTTCGCATCGGGTTTTGGATTCCAACAGCACTTAGTATACTGGCTTTAATGTGGTGGGCTTTTGATGATCCATATCGCTATAGCGCCAATGTAAGAAACTGGGTAATCACCGGATTGGTAGTTACATATTTCTCTAAACTATTTGCTGTATTATTTTTATTCATCGATGATTTTTTACGTGGTGTAAAATGGCTATCGAATTATTTTTCTAAAGGTACTTCGGGTGATTTACCAGGTGAACCGATTTCACGTTCTGAATTTTTATCGAAAACAGCCTTAGTAGCATCGGTTATACCTTTTGTTACGATGGTGTTTGGAATTGTTTCTGGTGCGCATGATTACCGTGTACGAAGAGTAACGGTAAAGTTACCCAATCTACCTAAGGCATTCGATGGAATTCGTATAGCACAGTTATCGGATATTCACTCCGGAAGTTTTTTTAATAAGACGGCCGTGAAAGGTGGTGTAGAAATGGTGCTTAATGAAAAACCAGATGTTTTATTTTTTACAGGCGATTTAGTAAATAACGAAACATCAGAAGTAAAGGAATACCTAAACGTTTTTGAGAAATTGAAAGCACCGCTTGGTGTATTTTCCGTTACCGGAAATCATGATTATGGTGATTATCATCGGTGGCCAAGTGATCAAGCTAAGAAGCAAAATTTTAAAGATTTGATTAGCGCTCATAAGCTTATGGGTTTCGATTTATTATTAAACGAACATCGCTTTCTGGAAATTGGTAATGAGCGAATCGCTATTCTCGGAATTGAAAACTGGGGAGGAAAGGGTTTTGCAAAATACGGAAAGCTTGATCTGGCGTATGCAGGAACTGAAGAGACACCGGTAAAGTTATTGCTCTCGCACGATCCAAGTCATTGGGATGCGCAAGTGCGACCATTGTATCCAGCTATTGATATAGCTTTCGCGGGGCATACGCATGGCTTTCAATTTGGAGTTGAACTCGGTGATTTTAAATGGAGTCCATCGCAATACGCGTATAAGCAGTGGGCTGGATTATATCAAGAAGGTAGTCAGCATTTATATGTTAATCGTGGGTTTGGATATCTCGGTTATCCTGGGCGTGTAGGTATGCCACCTGAGATTACTATTCTTGAATTGAAGCGTGCTTAACGACTACAAGAATCAATGTATGCATTATTTTTTTTCTACTGCATGCCCACCAAATTCGTTACGTAACGCGGCAACTACCTTACCCGAAAATGTATCTTCTTGCTGCGACCGATAGCGCATCAATACTGATAGGGCTATAACAGGCGTAGCAATTTGATTCTCCAGCGCTGTATCCAGTGTCCACTTTCCTTCACCAGACGAGTGCATAACACCTTTTAGTGATTCCAGATTAGGATCTTTTTGTAATGCATTTTGTGTTAACTCCATTAACCAGCTTCGTACTACCGAACCATGGTTCCAAACACCAGCAATTTTTTCGAGGTTAAGGTTGTATTCACTTTTTTGTAGTACTTCAAATCCTTCGGCAATGGCTTGCATCATTCCGTATTCGATACCGTTGTGAATCATTTTTACAAAGTGGCCTGATCCACTTTTGCCACAATGTAAATATCCGTTAGGTACGGTAATATCTTTAAATACTTGTTCGCAATGATTAAATGCAAACTTGTTTCCACCCACCATCACACATGCTCCTGCTAACGCGCCACTTGTTCCACCGCTGGTACCACAATCGAGGTAGTCGATTTGTAACGCTTCCAATTCTTTTGCTCTGCGAACAGAATCTTTAAAAAATGAATTTCCACCATCGATAACAATATCGCCAACAGAAAGAAAGGGTTTAATGGTCGTAAGAGTTTGGTCAATTAATTCGCCCGCGGGAATCATCATCCAGATAACTCGTTTTGATTGTGTGCGTTCTGCCAGATCTTGCAATGAACTAGTTGTTTGTATGCCTTTAGCTTTAATGGCCTGAAGCGCATCGTGATTAATATCAAACGCAATTACTTCGTGTCCATTACGGTGCATGTTCAACGCTAAGTTGAATCCCATTTTACCTAATCCAATAAGTCCTACTTGCATAGCTAAAATATTGAGTGATGATTAATATTTATGAAGGTAATTTTTTTCTATTACTTATTGCGAAGTGTTTCCAACAAAATCATTTCGGGTAATAATTTTTTTGTAATTCGTTCATACAGCCCTACAATTTCTTGATACCGTAAATGATTTTTTTCATCTGGCACAAAGTGTTCAACATCAGTGGGTCTAAGATTATCGTATGTGTCTATATATCCCAATGTTTTTAATCCGAGGTAAGCTGCCCCCACAGCAGAGGCATCAGCATGGCCAATAAGGTAAATGTTTTTATTAAACACATCGGCTAATAGTTGCATCCATACTTTACTTTTTACAAATCCACCACTAACATGAATCTGTGTAATGGATAGACCCGATACTTCCATCGCTTTCGCGACACTGTATAAGGCCATGGAGATACCTTCAATCACAGCACGTGTAGCATGTTGGTGTGTATGGTAATGGCGCAACCCAAAAAATACACCACTAGCGTCACTACTCCACAGCGGGGCTCTTTCGCCCAAGAGGTACGGTAAAAAAATTAATCCATCTGCACCGGGTAATGTTTTGTTAAGGTCTTCAAAAAGTTGTTCGTATTCATGATCGGTTAAAAGCGTTTTATTTAAAAAATTTTCTACGTACCACTTTAGTATAACTCCTCCGTTGTTAATCGGTCCGCCAGAAATATAAGTTTTCTCATTAAGACGATAATTAAATGTCATGGCATCAAAATTAAAAGTCGGTTTACTGCTTGTAATACGCAAAGCACCACTGGTACCAATGGTAAGTGCTGCAACACCATATGTGGTAGCAAAACTTCCGAGGTTAGCCAAGCAACCATCACTGGCACCAATGATAAGCGGAGTAGAAGTGTCAATTCCCAAAAGTGTAGCTACACTTGCTGATATATTTGGATGTGTATGATGTGTGGGGACTGGCGTTGAAAGTTGATCTAAATTAATCGCACATAACTCCAGCGCATTTGCATTCCATTGTAAGCTTTCGATATCAAATAGTCCGGTAGCAGAAGCGATGGAATAATCAACTTGATATTCACCAGTAAGTTTAT
>CAYNKN010000029.1:0-11865 GCA_964397805.1 uncultured Chryseolinea sp.
GTTTGTAGGCGTAGGTGCTGCACGGGTTCGTGATTTATTTAAACAAGCAAAAGAAAAAGCTCCTTGTATTGTCTTTATTGATGAGATCGATGCCATTGGTCGCTCCCGTGGAAGAGGACAGATGCCCGGCTCGAACGATGAGCGCGAAAATACTCTAAACTCGCTTTTAGTAGAAATGGATGGTTTTGCCACCGATTCTGGAGTAATTATTTTGGCCGCCACCAACCGACCGGATGTACTGGACTCAGCTTTATTACGTCCAGGCCGTTTCGATCGCCAAATTAGCATTGATAAGCCCGATGTAGTTGGGCGCGAAGCTATTTTCAAAGTTCATTTAAAGCCCATTAAGCTTGACCCTAGTTTAGATCCGAAAAAACTTTCGGCTCAAACACCAGGCTTTGCGGGTGCCGAAATTGCTAATGTTTGTAATGAGGCTGCCTTGATTGCTGCCAGACGCGACAAAAAAGCAGTAGATATGCAAGATTTTCAAGATGCCATCGACCGAGTTATTGGTGGACTTGAAAAGAAAAATAAAATCATTCTACCCGAAGAAAAAGAAATTGTTGCCTTTCACGAGGCAGGTCATGCCGTTGCTGGATGGTTCCTAGAACATGCCGACCCCTTGGTTAAAGTAAGTATTGTGCCTAGAGGTGTAGCCGCTTTAGGTTATGCGCAATACCTCCCCCGCGAGCAGTTCCTATACCAAACAGAACAAATGCTTGATGAAATGTGCATGGCTTTTGGTGGCCGTGCCGCAGAAGAAATTGTGTTTGGAAAAATCTCTACCGGAGCATTAAGTGATCTGGAACGCATTACCAAAATGGCTTATAGTATGGTAACCATTTATGGTATGAATAAAGAAATTGGTCATATGTCGTTTTACGATTCAAAACAATCCGACTATGCCTTTCAAAAACCCTATTCAGACGCAACCGCAGAGCGGATAGATAGAGAAGTGAAGAAAATAATTGACGAAGTATACCATCGCACTAAACAATTATTAACCGAACATCGTCAGCATTTAAACACCATCGCTAAAGAGTTGCTAGAGAAAGAGATTTTATTTCAGGCAGACTTAGAGCGATTAATTGGTAAACGTCCGTTTGAAAAACTTACTACCTACCAGCAGTTCACGAATGGACAGGGTAAGTACGAAAAGAAAGATGATGTTGACGCGCCAACTGAAACATTGCCTGATACACCAAGTTTACCTGGGGCGCCCGATGAAAAGCCAGAAGTAAAAGCGAATTAAAACTTATACGAGATTAATCTTATTTTTGAACTCAGGTGTTTAACGCACCTGAGTTTTTTATTTATGACCGAACCGATTGCTGACTTACACGGAAAGAAAATATTTTTTGCGTCCGACTTTCATCTTGGTGTACCGAATCATCACGAAAGTTTACTTCGCGAAAAACGTATTGTTCGCTGGCTCGATAGTATAAAGGGCGAAGCTCACTCTATTTATTTACTGGGCGATATTTTTGATTTCTGGTTTGAATACAAACATGCTATCCCTAAAGGTTTTATTCGGCTGCAAGGAAAATTAGCTGAACTACGTGATGCTGGTATTCCTATTTTTTTCTTCACGGGTAATCATGATATGTGGATGTTCGATTACTTCCCTACTACACTGGGCATTCCGGTTTATAAGAACCCACAAGTTTTACGAGTGGGTAACCATAAACTTTATATGGGTCATGGCGATGGTTTAGGGCCAGGAGACACAACCTATAAGATCATAAAGAAATTTTTTAATAGCGCGTTATGTCAATGGCTTTTTGCACGCATCCATCCCAATCTTGGTATAGGTATTGCCAACTATTGGTCACGAAAAAGCCGCATTAGTAATATGAAGCGCGAAGAAAAATTTGAGGCAAAAGAAAAAGAATTTTTATGGCACTACTGCCATGAGGTAGAGCAGCGAGAACATCACAACTACTACATTTTCGGACACAGGCATCTTCCATTAGACTTACCCGTAGGTACTATGAGTAGGTATATAAATTTAGGTGAGTGGGTAAACTTCAATACATATGCAGTGTATGATGGGCATACAGTAACGTTAAAAAAATTCGAAGCATGAGTACCAAGCCCCAATACGTTGCCATTTTCTTTCTACTTACACCGTGGTTTTGTGTGGCGCAAAAAAAAATCAACACGGTACAGGTATCCGATTCAATTACCTTCGCGACTACCGATAGACCCGGAGAACTGTACATTCAAACTAAGGGAGGTCATCTACAAAAATTTGATATCAACGGAAAATTAGTTGCGCTTTATCAAGGAGTAAATACCCCTACCCTTTTCGAAGCCCGTGATGGATCAAGACTATTTGCCTTTTATAAAGATAGTCGGTACTATGCGTACTTAAATCCATCGTTTAATGAATCAGCATCTTTTCTTATTGATTCTGCGTTTGTCATCAACCCGTTGCTCGCTTGTTCATCGGGCGATTATAATGTTTGGATACTTGATGGTGCCGACAATACACTAAAAAAAATTAATCCACGAACACCTGCGCTTGAAGCCGAAGGTGTCTTACCAGTAAATGTACTGGCTGATATCAGCACCATTACAAACATCCGCGAATACCAAGGATTTTTATTTTTGCTTGATCCTAAAAAAGGTATTCATGTCGTAAACCCCATCGGGAAATGGATAAAAACAATCGAGACTCCTAACTTATCATACTTTAATTTTTTGGGTGAAGAGTTGTACTTTCTAAGCGGTCAGCAGCTGGTTTTCTTTAATCTTTTCACAGCCGAAAAACGAGAAGTAAAGCTGGACAAAAAGTATACACATGTTTTAGTAACAGACGAGCGCCTCTTTGCTATTCAACACAAAACCATCGAGATACTACCCTACTCGCCATAGCCATTAGGTGTGCGGAAAAATGTTCATAATTGAACATCTTTGTACGGATAAGTACAGTGCCACCCTGCTAAATGTGCTTAAAAGTATGATTAGCGTATTGGCATAATATTCCCTGAGAAATAACATTCACCTAAATCTTTTTATCCAGTGAGTTCTGAAGGCGGTAAAATTTTAATGATTGACGATGATGAAGATGTGCTTTTAGCAGCCAAAATGCTTCTCAAAAAGCAGAACCATCATGTGATTATAGAAAAAAATCCAAAGAAAATTCCATTCCTTCTTAATAACGATTCGTATGATGTTATTCTGCTGGATATGAACTTCAGCAAAGACATCACCAGCGGTAAAGAAGGTTTCTATTGGCTCGATCAAATTATTACGCACGACCCGACAGCCGTAGTGATTATGATAACTGCATTCGGTGATGTTGAAATGGCGGTGCGTGCATTGAAAGAAGGCGCCACCGATTTTATTCTGAAGCCATGGCAAAATGAAAAACTCATTGCCACTATCTCAACGGCTATTCGCTTAAAACAATCCTACAACGAAGTTGATAAACTGAAGAAAGCCAAAGAAATGCTCGAGGAGCAAATCAGCAAACCGTTTGGTGAAATCATTGGGCAAAGTCAACCCATTCGGGATGTGTTTAGCATGATTGATAAAGTGGCAAAAACAGATGCTAACATTTTAGTTTTAGGAGAAAATGGAACCGGTAAAGAACTGATTGCACGTGCTATTCATCAGCGTTCACTCCGAAAAGACAACAGCTTTGTTTCGGTAGATATGGGAGCCATAACCGAAACACTTTTCGAAAGTGAATTATTCGGACATAAAAAGGGCGCGTTTACCGATGCGCGTGAAGATCGACCCGGAAGATTTGAACTGGCCAATAAAGGAACTCTTTTCTTAGATGAAATTGGTAACCTAAGCTTAAGCCTTCAAAGTAAATTACTCAGTGCACTACAATCGCGCGAGGTAACACGGGTTGGCGCTAATCAACCCATTCCAGTTGATATCCGACTGATTTGTGCTACCAATATGCCGCTAGCGAAAATGGTACAAGAAGGTACCTTTAGGCAAGATTTACTTTATCGAATTAACACCGTAGAAATTGAAGTGCCACCGCTAAGCGATCGGGTAGAAGATATTCCCTTACTAGCCGAACACTATTTAAACTACTACGCTAAAAAATATCATAAAGTAGTATCAAGTATTGTTCCCGAAGCCGTGAACCGATTAAAGCGTTATGCGTGGCCAGGGAACATACGCGAGCTACAGCATGCCATAGAGCGTGCCGTTATCATGACGGATTCACCGAGTCTGCAAGAGAGCGATTTTCTATTGAGTAAATCATTGTCGTCTGGCCCTGCTTCCAACACACTTAATCTGGATGAAGTGGAAAAATCGGCCATCGTAAAAGGACTGCAGATGCACAATGGAAACATTTCAAAAGCAGCAGATGAACTCGGACTAACGCGCGCATCACTCTATCGAAGAATGGAAAAATATGGGCTTTAATTGGCGATCACACGTTTTTCCGCGCGTAGCCTTTTTAGCTGCTTCCATATTTCTATTTGCCTTTTTTTTACTTTCTAAAGGAGCTTGGTTTTATGCCATGCTTTTTCTGGGGCTTAGTGCTTTTCAGGTTAAATTATTAATTGAATACCTCGATCGCTCGAACGAGAACATCGCGTCTTTTTTAGACTCCATTCAATTCGATGATCTATCATACCAGTTTAAAACAGCCAGCAGCGATCCGGCTGTAAAGCGCTTACATAAAGAGCTTAATGAAGTGCTTTGGAAACTGCGACAATCCAGGCGCGAAAAAGATTCAGAATATTTGTTCTTTAAAAACATTGTTATGCATGTAGGTATTGGCCTCATGGTATTTAAAGAAAATGGTGCAGTCGAAATCTTTAACAGTGCAGCCAGTAAATTATTAAAAACAAAGCGACCAGAAAACATTCACGATCTCACTGAAGTAAGCGATGGGCTCGTGGCTGCGTTCCAAAAATTAAAAACAGGTGGTCGTGAACTGCTGCGTTTAAAGGTAGGTGAAGAAATTGTTCAACTTTCCATTTACGCCATCGAGTTAACATTGCGCAACGAAAATGTAAAACTGATATCGCTACAAAACATTCAAAGCGAATTAGAAGAGAAAGAAATGGAAGCTTGGCAAAATCTGGTAAGGGTGCTAACGCATGAGATTATGAATTCGGTTACACCCATTTCGTCATTAGCAGGTGTTGTTGAAGACGAACTTAAACCACACCTTAAAAACGAAAGTCCAACAACACTTAGTAAAGATCAGCTAAGCGATATCCATCTCTCACTTCAAACCATTAGTAAACGAAGCGAAGGTTTAATTCATTTTGTAAAAGAGTTTAGAAGTCTAACCAGCATACCACTCCCCCGCCCGACCGATTTTGCTATTCGCGAGCTCTTTGAAGAACTTCATATTTTGCACCGAAAGGACTTAACTGAAAAAAATATTTTACTCACCATCACTGTTTATCCGGAAGACTTAACCATTACTGCGGATAAAAATATGATTGAGCAGGTGCTGATTAACTTACTTCGAAATGCGATTCAGGCTTTTGAAGAAGATGGTGACAATACCATCCATTTAAAAGCAACGCTCAACGAAAAATCCAGACCGGTAGTCGCTATTAAAGACAACGGCACAGGTATTGATCCCGAAGCACTCGAAAAAATCTTTATACCTTTCTTTACTACAAAGAAAACAGGCTCTGGTATCGGGTTAAGTTTGTCGCGACAAATTATGCGGCAGCATAAAGGAACATTAGCGGTAAAATCAACCGTGGGTGTGGGTACAGAGTTTTTTATGCGTTTCTAAACTTTATTTCCATAAAAAGCAACACTTGTAGGGCATAGTGGGATTTAATACATTTACGCCCTAGTAAATCAGGCTTATGCAAGACATCCCCGGTAAAGTCACCAAAATACTGACTGAAAAATTAGGTATTGCAGAATCAGAAATAACTCCAGACGCAAATTTTGTAAAGGATCTAGGTATCGACTCGCTAGACTATGCAGAGATTGTTATGGAGTTCGAACAGACCTTCGACATTCGTATTCCCGATGACGATGCCGAAAAAATGCAAACCTTCGGACAAGCAGTAAAGTACATAGGCGAAAAGCTTTCACTTAAATAGTCGATTGGCTATTCTCTTGACTCTATCATCCATCTACTTCTTTCTCCGTTGTGTTTATCAATACTTCTATCACCGAAAGGTTAACATAACATTGATGCATCAAGTGTAAACTAAGCGTTTATTTATTCTACTTTTAGGCGCTGTTCAACGCTTGCACCATGGATCTTCGTGGAAGAAAAGTGCTCTTTATTATAAATAAGTATGCCGGTACGGGTTACTTATCTGAACTGGAAGGTTGCATTATTGACATCTGTGCTACGCATGATGTAACATGTTCCATTGAATTTACTCGAAGCCGAGGACATGCTACTGAACTGGCAAAAGAAGCCAACGAAAAAGGATTTGAACTTGTTGTGGCTGTTGGTGGCGATGGTACTATTAATGAAGTAGCCCAAGGCGTTATTCATACTACTATGCCCATGGGTATTTTACCGAAGGGATCTGGAAACGGATTATCGCGCCATTTAGAAATACCACTTACTTTACGCTACGCTGTTGAATCACTTTTTACGAGTGAACTCATCAACATGGATATCCTTCTGGTAAATGGTAAACTATCGTTAAATGTTTCTGGTATTGGCTTTGACGGACACATTGCCAATTTATTTGACCAAACTAAGCAACGTGGACTGATCGGCTATGCCAGTTTATCGATAAAAGAATTTTTTCGCTACAACGAGTTTGCAGCCACACTTCAGGTAAACGAACTACAATTACCGCGCAAAGCTTTTATTATTGCTTTTGCCAATTCATCGCAGTATGGTAATAATGCCCGCATTGCTCCTAACGCATCGGTCTGCGATGGACTCATGCACATCAACATTATTCAGAAAATACCAGCTTATCGTGCCGATTTTATGGTGCGTCTATTTGCGGCTACTGTACACCAATCTACTTTTTGCGAACTAATCACATCAAACAAAGTAAGTGTAACTACACCTTATCCCGTGGCGCTTCATATTGATGGCGAGCCTAGCGGCATGCACCAATCATTTACGGCTGAAGTAATTCCCGGTGCTTTACAACTCTTGGCACCTTGCAGAAAAATTGGGAGTATCATTTAATGGTTTACTCTAAAGTCCGTTAAGCCAGTACTTTGCCTGGACGCTCAATTGTCTTTTTTAAAGATTGAATTCGCTTAAGTGTAAACGTAAAAGTTGATCCTTGTTTTAATCTACTCGTTGCAGTAATGGTACCGCCATTCTTTTCGATGAATTCTTTAGAGAGTAGTAATCCAATACCTGTACCCTTTTCTTGTAAAGTACCTAGATTAGTAAAATGTGTTTCTGCGTTAAAAAGCTTTTGCATATCGGTATCAGTCATACCAACACCTGTATCAGTTACTGATAATGATACCCGATCACCTTGCACTTGTTGCGCTATGGTAATCGTTCCGCCACGTCTATTAAATTTAATGGCATTACCCAACAAATTTCTGAGTACAAGACCCATGTGGTTCTTATCGGCTAAGACCAACAAATCACTATCGATTTCATTATTGATAGTAATATCTTTTTGTGCCGCTACTTCTTTTAATAGTCTAATTTTATCCTCCACCAAAAACCGAACTGGAATAAGCTCTGGCTTTACTTGAATACCTGATAATTGAGATTGAGCCCAGTATAACAGGTTATCCAAATCTTCTTGAACAGAATCGAGATTTCTACGAATCTTATTCGATGACTGAATAAACTCTTCTGGCGTTAAGGTAGTATGACTCAATACATCCATCAGCCCCCTTAGACTAGCCAACGGACTTCTTAAATCATGACTAATAATAGAAAACAATTTATCCTTCGTTCGATTGAGATTACTTAACTGTTGCGCATGCGCTTGTACTTCCTGATTGCGCGACTGCAATGCCTGATTTACCTTTTTCTTTTGACGATTGTTGTGAAATAAAAGAAATGCTAAACTGGCCAATAATATCATCAGCCCTACTGAGTAGGCCATCCAAATGCGTTGTGTATTTAATTGATCTTGTTTTAACTCCGCTTCACGGGTTAACAGTTCAATTTTTGATTGTTGCATCTCTGAATCAAATCGGATTTTTAGTAATTCAATTTGCTCGCTACTGCGTTGCGCCAATAAAGAATCATGCACAACTAAGTATTGTTGTTGATATTCGAAAGCTTTGTCTAGTTGATTAAGTGAAGTATAGTTTTCTATGATGAGTTTCAGGGTACGTTCTAACTCATCCTTATAACCTACTGTCATGGCGGCCTCACGTACAGCATGCAGCACTATCAAAGCTTCGTCTCGTTTACCCTGTAGCGCCAACGTTTTGCCTACACGGTGGCCAGTTGATAATTGAAGAAATTTATTATCAAGTTGCTGTGCGATAGAATCTACTACATAAAACTGCTGTAATGCGGCTTGGTACTGTCCTTGCGATAATGCTAGGTCACCAAGCAAACGATATCCCATTCCCACTAAATACTGATTGCGTATTTTTTTGCTGATGCGTATGCCTTTTTCTACATAAAAACGAGTTGAATCGAATTGACGCTTCCCTAAAAAGAAAAAAGCCTGATTGTTATAAATTCTTGAAAGGGTAGCATAGTCATTTGTTTTTATACTGATTCGCTTGGCACGCTCAATATGTGCTATCGCCAAATTCATTTGCTTTTGTTCGAAATAAACTACTCCTATGTTAATCAATGCGCGCGTGGTAATAAACGAGTCGTTAAGCGATTCGGCTATTTCCAATGCTTCTTTCGACATCGAAAATGTTTTTGCATAATCGCCTTTGCGATAATGTATCCATCCCAAATTAGTAAGCGCATGGGCGATACCCCTGCGGTAATTTAAAATTGTGGAAAGATCTTTAGCTTGTTGCGCGTAGGTAATTGCTTTTTTATCATCACGCTCTAATAATGCAGTAACTAATTGATTTAACAGCCAGGCTTTGGTGGTATCGGTAGGCAGATTTTTTACCAGACTTTCAATACTATCTGTTTTTTGCCTGCTCTGGGAAAAGGTGTTGCCCACAGCTAGCAAGAACAGAAACAGAATGGAAATTCGAAGTAACATGGTTCAGCTTTATAACGCACATAAATGCCATGCAACTTCGTCAGGTATACGAAGAATTACTTCTCAAAAAACAGACAAAACCTACATTACACGAATTGGGATTAAAAAACCATTATACCTACCCCCATTAATTTAGATCACTGCAATACAGGGTTTCATCGCTACCTATCGGCTGCCCCGGTGGAGCGGGTAGTTCTTCTGTCTGATGAAATTCATCTGGGTTACTTTGAAAGTTTTGGATTTGAGACAGAGCATACATATAATGTGCTTTGTAGGTAGGCTCGTTAGTTGATTTGATTTTTTCGGAAAGCCATCCTTTTAAGTTTTCAATTTTAAGCAGTACCTGCGCACGCACCAAGGCTGAGGCATCCTTATACAAAGCAAGTGCGAGGAGATTTTGTAGCAATATTTGGTTTACGGTAACCTGCACAGCGGCTTCATAGCCAACTTTAGGCACAGCTTTAAAAGTATTACCAATGAGCTTATCTAACACACTAAATAATCCGGGCTGATTTTTATCACGTGCATGATACTCCACTAATCGGGCGGCTCGTGCCGGATGTAGCAACGCGCTAAACGTCATACTACTCGCAATTTCAGCTGCGGCAAGCGGATCGAATGTAAGCTGCGTACGTACTTTTATTAGCTCGCGATGGCGATTATAACCCAGTGGACGAGGAGGTATTTGTTGCAATAGTTTCTCGGGCAACATTAATGCTGCTGGAGTTACTGTTTTAAGTAATGCATCTAATGCTTTTTCTTGAATTACTGGCGATACCATGTTAGTAATGGGTTGTCCGTCTCCCTTCACTGCATAGCGATAATTTAATCCGCCAATTAATTTTACTGCAGCTTCTGTTTGATATCGATGGAAAAAATAAATAGGTACCAAGACTTCTTCTAACAGAGCCATGGGTGTACCTGTTTGAATATTCTTTTCTCCAAAATTAGTGAGCGCTACTTTTCGAATTTCCAATACACGATTAAGTTCATCGGCTGCATCAGCACCATTATCCCACAAGTGAGCGTACGGATGTGCTCCACCAATAGGTCTTGCATCCTGATCTGATAAAAAAGTTAATCCTTGCTTTAGCGCTTGTTGAATAATTGCTTCTAAGGCAGTGTCTTCGTTTTCGTTTTCTGAAAATTGTTGATATCCATAGGTAATAGCTACTTTATCCCACGCACCAATTTTAGTATCATAGGCTTTACTCAAATCAATTTTACCATTAACTAATTGAGCAAAGGGATGTGGATAATCCATTACCGAAGCCAGTTGTTCTGAGCTAGACGAGTACGCATGTGCTAACCCCAACGTATGACCAATTTCGTGTGCCGACAATTGGCGCAAGCGTGCCAATGCCATTTCTTTCATCGCATCCGGAATGGATTTACCTGCTTCATAAGGCGCTAGTAACCCTTCCGCAATCAGGTAATCTTGACGAACACGAAGCGACCCTAACGAAACATGTCCTTTTATTATTTCACCTGTTCGCGGATCAGTAACACTTGCCCCATACGACCAACCTCGTGTTGATCGATGCACCCATTGTATTACGTTATATCGCACATCCATTGGGTCTGCATCCTCGGGTAATATCTTAACCTGAAACGCATCTTTAAATCCTGCTGCTTCAAAGGCTTCGTTCCACCATCGGGCTCCATCTAACAATGCCGAGCGGATGGGTTCCGGTGTACCATTATCCAGGTAGTAGATAATGGGTTTGATGGGTTCGCTTATAGCCGCAGATGGATTTTTCTTTTCAAGTCGGTGACGTGTAATGAAACGTTTTTCAATAGGCTCATCGATGGGCGATGCGTAGTCATAATACGAAGTGCTAAAGTATCCAGCCCGTGGATCAAACTTTCGTGGTTTATAATTACCATCCGGAAGTTGAACAAAAGAATGATGCTGACGAACCGTAACACTTGCTGGAGTTGGCGTAACGCTTCGAATGTAGGCGCCTGTAGGTTGGCCGGTGAATGTAAGCGTAACGTCTACCTCTGTGTTCTGTGGAAAGTTTTTAGTGCGTTCCATAAAAAAAGCTGAACGCGATTTATCTACTGCATAAGTTCCTTGTTGGTTGGCACGAAGTGTTCCTTGTACATCATGCGCATCGGTCAGAAAAAAATCAGTTGCTTCCACCAATATAGCTTCACCCTCCTCCGCTTCAATTTTAAAACCCCACAAAACTGATTGCGCAAACGCTTCGGCTACTGCGCGCTTTTCATTCAGGTTATCAGTAATGGCTCGGTAACGGTAGTTGGGTTCAGTAAGTAATAGCTTTGATCCGCGCCTCTCGAATTTTACAATGCGCCTGCCACCTAATTGTCCGCGATCTAAACCGATATCATTAGAACCTACTCCGGCAGAAAGGGAATTCACATAAAGAAACTCTTCATCTAATTTATGGATGAGTAAAAAGATTTTGTCTTGCTTCTCATCGTAATAGAAATCAATAAATCCGGGATATTTTTTCAGCCCTGTTATTTTTTGTTGAATAGATCCTGTTTGGGCAGTTGAAGGTGTTTGTGGTTCGCTTTTTTTCTTCTGCGCCATACAGCCTATTGAAGTAACTAAAAGCAAAACCAGAATAATTGGGTTCATATAAAATACGTTAAGAAACTAAGCTAAAAAAAAATTGCTCCGCCCATAAACTGAATTTTATAAGCGGAGCAATCGTAGTATATATTTATATCTCTACTATTCGGCTAACACGGGTCGGTTTATAATAGAGCGAGAGGTAGCTTCCAAAATTTCGAAAGCACTTTCGGCCAT
>CAYNKN010000029.1:11875-16728 GCA_964397805.1 uncultured Chryseolinea sp.
CATTCTGTTTTCGGTATCCAATGTGGGGTTCACTTCAACAATTTCCCAAACACACAGTTTCGGATCTTTCGCCAATTCTACATTAAGGATTTTGGCCTCTTCTACTGACAGTCCGTTAGGTACAGGTGTACCGGTTCCAGTAGAAAACCGACTATCAATACTATCGACATCAAATGAAACGTAGATAAGATCGCAATGTGCCAGCATCGCTAGAGCACGCTTGGCAATCATTTCAGGTCCTTGCTTTTTTACTTCTTCAGTTTCAATAAAATTAATATTGTATTTATTAATAAGGTAGTTCTCGGGTTTTTCTAAATCGCGCACAGCAATTAGGACAATGTCTTCCGGATTTATTTTTGAACCCGGCATACCTACATTTTTAATCTGCTCCCAATACTCTAAGGTTTCCCCTCGCGGATCGTTCACCTTACATTCGTAGTTATCAAAACCACACGCCATTGCCAAAGGCATACCATGCATGTTGCCCGAAGGTGTTGTAAAAGGTGTATGTAAATCGGCATGTGCATCAATCCATATTACACCCAGTCGCGCTTTGGGATTTGCCTTCTTTATGCCCGCTATGGTACCGTAGGCTGTACTGTGATCTCCGGCAACAATCACCGGAAAAAATTCATCAAAAAGGGTCTCATATACCTCCAGACAAACCCGTTCTTCCATGATCATTACACCATCAATAAATTTGGCATATGAGTGCTTGGCGCCATCAAATAACAACTCGTTAACGTGCTCTACCTCCACGGAATCATATTGCTTAAAGAAATCGGAGCTTAAATCAAGGCTGGCTATTTTTATGGCCTCCACCCCGAGACTCGCTCCGCGGGTTCCGGCACCGATTTCGGACTTTACTTCAACGATTTTCAGCTCTTTCATTGGTTATTATTTTTATTCGTGTTCAGATGGAATGTCCCTGTTCGGGTGTAAATGTTTTCGGATATGCTTGGTTGCCTGTGATTTCTCAGAAACAAAAATTAAGATTTTGTGAAGTATTAGTTAATCAGATAAGAACGCTTAAATAAAAGCGATAGCTCCTACGCCCGCTAGAGGTCGGGTAATGCACGTGCGAAGGCCGCTGGCGTATAGGAAGATTGACTAACCATGCAATTTTAGAGTTTTGCAAAGATGGCAAAATTATACCAATATTGCACTCCTTTTAAGGGATGTTAATCGTTAACCACATTCGGTTAATTAAGGGCTCGCAAGGTAGATTGTCGGTATACAAACCGAAAGCATACCTACGCCAAACACCTCTATATAAAGGCTAAAATTGATACCTCATAACGCTTAACTGATCAATGAAGAGCTACCGCGAGCTAATTGAACAAACCTTTGAATTTCCTCAAAAAGAGTTTAAGGTACGAGAACACGAACTATTGTTTAATGACGTGCCCTTGATGGATATCATCAAGCAATACGGAACACCGCTTAAGCTTACTTACTTACCGAAGATCAGCGAAAATATCCGCTTCGTACAAGCTACTTTTAATAATGCTATCGAGCGGTTTAAGTATAATGGCAAATACACGTATTGTTACTGTACTAAATCATCGCACTTTTCTTTCGTTATGGAAGAAGCCCTGAAAAACGATGATGTACACATGGAAACATCTTCCTCGTTTGATATTCCGATTGTACGATCGCTTTTCGAACGCGGAAAAATATCAAAAGATACCTACATACTTTGCAATGGCTTTAAAATGCCGCTGTACAGGCAATACATTAGTGAATTACTCAATGATGGTTTTCACAACTGCATACCTATTCTCGATAATTTAGGGGAGATTGATTTTTACGAACAAAACGTAAAAGGAACCTACGATGTAGGGATTCGTGTGGCGGCCGATGAAGAACCTAAATTTGAGTTTTACACTTCTCGATTGGGTATCCGTTACAACGACATCAATGCCTTTTACAAAGAGAAAATTGAGCCGAGCGAAAAAGTATCGCTTAAAATGCTGCACTTTTTTATCAACACAGGCATTAAAGATACCGCTTACTACTGGAGCGAATTAAGTCGCTTTATTTTTAAGTATTGTGAACTAAAAAAAATATGCCCAACGCTGGATTCAATTGACATCGGTGGTGGCTTTCCGATTAAAACATCCCTTACCTTTCAATACGATTACAAATACATGATCGAGCAGATTGTGGAAAACATTAAGTGGATTTGTAATAAAAACAATGTACCGGTTCCTAACATCTTCACGGAATTTGGAAGTTATACTGTAGGCGAAAGTGGCGCAATTTTATATTCGTTAGTTGATCAAAAACTACAAAACGATAAGGAGTTGTGGTATATGATTGATGGTTCGTTTATCACGCACATACCCGATGCGTGGGGCTTAAATCAAAAATATATTTTGTTAGCACTCAATAAATGGGACGACCCTTACCATAAAGTAAATATTGGTGGCCTTACCTGCGATAGCATGGATTATTATAATTCAGAAGCCCATACCGGGGAAGTTTTCCTTCCGATGATTACCGATGAGGAGCTACTCTACATCGGATTTTTTCATACAGGTGCTTATCAAGAATCGTTGGGTGGTTATGGGGGTATTCAACATTGTTTAATCCCTGCACCAAAGCACGTGCTAATTGATCGTAACGAAGATGGCGAAATCACTACCAGTCTGTTTGCCCCCGAGCAAACCAGCGAAAGCATGTTAAAAGTGTTGGGTTACGAAACCAAAGCGAGTTAAAAGATTATTCCCTTATGGTGCGTGTTGTTTGGGCTGGTTCTTTTTTTAATTTTAGTTGAGCCATTTTTCTGTGAGTAACGCTATAGTAATTATTCCTACCTACAACGAACGCGATAATATTCGAGCCATTATTGATGCCGTTTTTGCCTTACCGAAAGATTTCCATTTATTAATTGTTGATGATAACTCACCCGATGGCACGGGCGACATTGTTAAAACGATGCAAGCGGGTTACAATACCCAAGAAGAAAAACTCCAGCTACTTACCCGCCACGGAAAATTAGGTTTGGGTACAGCTTACATTGCCGGATTCCAGTATGCTCTTGCTAAGGGCTATGATTTCATTTTAGAAATGGATGCCGACTTTTCCCACGATCCAAAAGACCTAGTGAATTTATACTTATCATGCTCGGAACACGGAAGTGATGTAGCCATCGGCTCGCGTTATGCTACCGGAGTTAACGTAGTTAATTGGCCTATTAGCCGAGTATTACTTTCCTACTTTGCCAGTAGCTATGTTCGGTTAATTACCAAAATGCCTATCCGCGATACGACAGCTGGTTTCGTATGTTATCGCAAGTTGGTGTTAGAGACCATACCCTTAAACCGCATCAAATTTGTAGGCTATGCCTTTCAAATTGAGATGAAATTTGTTGCATGGAAATACGGCTTCATCTTAAAAGAAGTGCCCATTATCTTTACAGACCGCACGCGCGGAGAGTCTAAGATGTCGGCTGGCATCTTTAAAGAAGCTTTTTTTGGAGTTTTGCAAATGACCGTAGAAAGTTGGTTCAAGAAGTATAATTCGGCAGGAAAACCCGCCTAGCATTACTTTACAAGAACCTTAGCATTACGCCTCTTCCTCGAACCCTACAAAAGAAATAGGCCCCACATGCGATTTTACCAGCTCTAAATCGGGCTCAGTAATTTCTGCTTCGTAGCCATCTTCCTTCAGCATGTTGAGGATGTCTTCTGCTGCTTCTCGCTGTTTGTAAATGTGGTAGTCTTCGCGTGCAAACACTGGATATCTTCCTAATTTTTGCTCCCGATCAACAAAATTAAAACCACACAAAAACAATTTACGGTCGCTGTGCTGAATGCGATACAAGGGCATCTGCGGATACTGTTGCAGCCAATCCACCACTTCCTCGCGTGTTCCCTGAACAATTTCAGTGAGTTTAAACACGTGCATAACCTCTCCTTGATTGGGTTTATCCAAAAAGCGGAGGTCGAAGTTGTGAACATATGCTGATAGTCCAACACACCCGCAAAGTACCATAAGCGGGTTTTGAGCATCGCCATGTAAGCGTACATCCAAGTTCTTCGCGCTAAAAAAAGCTTGAAGCCTGCGATTGCGCTTTTGAATGGTGTTGGTTAGATCTGGTCTAACCGGATTCTTAAATTTGAGCTGCATAACACTATAACTTTAATCTAATAAGGTGGGCTCCTTATGAAACAAATGTAAAAAAATAAATGAAGTCTAAATTTTTATTGCTAATCAAATCGAATGGCGCGAATTGGGTTTATTCGGGCTATTATAGCTGTGGGGATTAGTAATACCAGACTAACAACAATAAAGGTGAGAATGTTTAACCAGCCTACCATTTCCCAATACCAGCTAATGGGCACATAATCCATGTAGTAATCTTGGGGATTAAGCGGAATTACTTTAAAGTAGTACTGAATAAAGGCTAAACCTAACCCGATGGCATTTCCTAAAACCAGGCCTTTGGCAATTAATCGGATACCATTATAAATAAAAATCGATCGCACTTGCCGGTTATTAGCACCTAATGCTTTGAGCATACCAATCATTTGCGTGCGCTCCATCACCAAAATAAGCACGACTGATATCATATTAACACAGACAACACTTAATATGATACCCAACAAAATATTTACTTGTCTGCTCAATAAATTTAGCCATTCAAACACTACGCTATATTTATCGCTTACCCGCTGAATGTCCAAATCGTAATCGATGGTCTCACCAATAGCAAAGCCTGCTTTATCAATTTCGTTTGGTTTTTTTACATACACTTCTAATCCTCCGGCCAGACTATCAGACCAATCATTTAAGCGTTGAATTAATCGAATATCGCCCAGAATATCTTTGGTATCAAAATACTCTGC
>CAYNKN010000030.1:0-3112 GCA_964397805.1 uncultured Chryseolinea sp.
CCAGCTCCAGTTTTCCGTTATTGTTTGTGAGAATGAAATCAGGAATGATGTATTGATTTTTCCCGCCACCCACATTACTACCTCCTCCGGGTTTCGGATTAAGCTTTACAATGAGTTCCATCGCATCGCGTACAAATTCCTCGTCTTCGGTATCGAGCTTTTTTTGAATTTTTTGATAGTGCTTTTTAGTAAACTCTTCGTAGCACTCAGAAATAATTTTTTTTGCAACAGCCACATCAATATCGTGGCCGTTATCCATCCGATCGAGTTGAAGTAATAAACACTCTTGCAGGTTTCGCGCTGCAATACCGGGTGGATCGAATGTTTGTATTTTTTTTAAGATAGCTTCTACTTCCTCCACCGTAGTCTCAATACCTTGAGAAAATGCCATATCGTTTACAATGGCTTCAATATCCCTCCGAATGTATCCGTCACTTTCAATACTCCCAACCAGTTGCTTGCCAATAGCGTACTGACTTTCATTGAGTCCTAAAAATTCAAGCTGATCCATTAATTGTTCATGCAGCGAAGAAGACATAGGTATTGGCATTTCCCGATTATCATCATCGTCATCACCATCACCCTGCATTTTATACCCGCTGTAATCGTCATCACTCAGGTAATCTTTAATATCTACATCATCATCACCCGAACTTGCTTCTTGTTCCTGGTATTCTTCTTCATTCGAGCTTTCCTCCGGTTTTTCCTGATCTTCGCCTTCTTCTAAAGCCGGGTTAATTTCTAACTCTTCTTCAATACGCGATTCAAGCTCAGCCGTTGGTACCTGCAACAGTTTAATAAACTGTATCTGCTGTGGCGACAACTTCTGCTGTAAGGATTGGCTTAAACCAAGTTTTTGCATTTAATCTATTGCTTAAGGGTATTACGAAACGTATGCAAATTTATAAAAATAGTCCACAGTGAAATGATATTTCCTTCAACCCCAATATACCTTCTTTAGTTGGTTGGTCATATTCGACATCGCAGGGTAATCAGTCGCGATGTTTATCCCACCAAAAAACAACTTAGTAAACCCTGTGAATTTCACTGAGTTTTTTCGTTTTTTGCGAACCTTTTACGGGCTTTCCAAATCTACGGCATACCTACATGGCATACTATGAAGCGCACAAAAATTAAAGATTTATTAACCACTGCTCCTATCGGGCAACCTGTTCGGGTTTCAGGTTGGGTTCGAACATTCAGAAACAATCAATTTATTGCTATAAACGATGGCTCAACAGGCCAAAATATTCAAGCTGTTGTCGACTTTACTACTACCGATGAAGCACTCCTTAAACGAATTACCACGGGTGCCTGTATTTCCGTAACGGGTTCATTAATTGCTTCTCCTGCCAAAGGGCAATCGGTAGAAGTAACGGTTACTTCGTTAGAAATATTAGGCGATAGCGACCCAGAGAAATTTCCTTTGCAACCCAAAAAGCATTCGCTGGAATTTTTACGTGAAATCGCGCACTTACGATCACGCACCAATACCTTCGGTTCTATTATGCGCATTCGCCACAACATGGCCTTTGCAGTTCACCAGTTCTTTCATAACCGCGGATTTTTTTATGTGCACACCCCCATCATTACAGGCTCTGATGCCGAAGGTGCAGGCGAAATGTTTCGGGTTACCAAACTCGATCCGGTTAATCCTCCACGCGATGAAAATGGATATGTAAACTATAAAGAAGATTTTTTTGGTAGAGAAACCAACTTAACGGTTTCGGGGCAGTTGGAAGGTGAAACCTATGCATTGGCATTAAGCGAGATTTATACATTTGGTCCAACGTTTCGGGCAGAGAACTCAAATACTACCCGCCACTTAGCTGAGTTCTGGATGATCGAACCCGAAATGGCGTTCTACGACATTAACGACAACATGCAACTGGCACAGGAGTTTCTGCAATACTTAGTGCGCTTTGCGTTAGATAACTGCGCTGCCGATTTAGAATTTTTACATAAGCGTGCTGCCGAAGAAGAACAAAATAAACCGCAAGATCAGCGCAGTGAACTTGGCCTGCTCGACCGGCTTAAGTTTGTAGCCGATAATGATTTCCAACGGTTATCGTATACGGAGGCGATTGATATCTTAAAGAACTCAACACCTAACAAGAAAAAGAAATTTCAATACCTCGTAACCGAATGGGGTGTAGATTTACAATCGGAGCACGAGCGCTTTTTGGTGGAAAAGCATTTCAAAAAGCCTGTCATTCTGTATAACTATCCTGCGGCCATCAAAGCATTCTACATGCGCCAAAACGATGATGGCAAAACCGTTGCTGCCATGGATGTCCTTTTTCCGGGTATTGGTGAAATTATCGGTGGATCACAACGTGAGGAGCGCTACGACCACATACTAAAACGCATTCACGAACTACAGCTTCCCGAAAAAGATCTGTGGTGGTATTTAGAATTACGCAAGTTTGGATCGGCACCCCATAGCGGCTTTGGACTAGGTTTTGAGCGCCTCATTCAGTTTGTTACGGGCATGACGAACATCCGCGATGTTATACCTTTTCCACGGTTCCCCGGCAATGCCGAATTCTAGCGTTTTTGTTTAAAGGCCAAAAGTGCCACCTTAGCCTGAAACGCCATTTTTCGTGTAATACTTCTATCAAAAAGTTTTTCATAAAAGCTGGCACCATGTGTAAACATGGTTAGTAGCTCAGCCTTCGAGGTGGTGAGGTATTGATCAAGAGCCTCATCTATTTTAGCATTTACAAGCACTCTTACAATAGCCTTTTTGAAACCCGCTTTCAAAAGAGCCGCATCAATTTTTGCTTCAGCTTTCACTACATCTTCTGCCTTTGAGGTGATATGAATAACATGAATCGTAGCTTCCAGTTTTGTTAAGTAAGGCGCAAGCAATTTTATTTCTCTATTCAGGTTATGCAAATCAGTAGCGTAAACTATATTTTTAAATCCTTTAAAATCGCCAAACTCCGGAACAGCCAATACCGGTACTTTACTAATTTCAATCACCGAAGCCGTGTTGCTACCCAATACATATTTTTTTAATCCACTGGCACCGCGTGTACCCATAACAATAATGCTGCTCTTTAAACGCTTTGCCTCGTTAATAACAGCATCATTAAAGGAAGCGCCCTTT
>CAYNKN010000030.1:3122-16685 GCA_964397805.1 uncultured Chryseolinea sp.
CGCCCTTTACGGTTTTAACTTTTATAATAGGAATTTTTTTAAGCTTTCGCGTAACGTCATCTACCAACAATTCTAAATCTTCTTGCGCCATACTAAGCATCTCTGCTTCTAATGATTTTAGTCTGAAGCGCATAGTAGCACGCGTGGGTTGCATAACCGTAACAACATGGAGTATGGTAACCTGAGAACCCAAAACAGCAGCTACTTTTAAGGCATACTTAACAGCCACTTTAGAAAGATCAGACAGGTCGGTAGGAACTAATATATTCGTCATAATTTTTTTCGTTTTGATTTATCAATCTAAATTAAGCTTCTTTGGCGAGTAAAAAACTGATTTTGATCATTGATGAAAAAGACTTTCGCCAGCGACAACTATTCGGGTGTGCATCCGAAGATTTTAAATGCTCTCCTTCAGGCCAATGAAGGACATGTAGGTTCTTATGGCGCAGACCCTTATACCGAAAAAGCCATTGCTTTATTTAAAGATTTATTCGGAAGTGACGTAGCTGTTTTTTTTGTCTACAATGGCACAGGTGCCAACGTATTGGGGCTATCTGCTCTCACACAATCTTTTCATTCTATTCTATGTTCAGACCTGGCGCATATTAATGTAGATGAATCTACTGCACCTGAAAAATTTACTGGCTGTAAATTAATTACCATACCTACAGTAGATGGTAAAATTTACCCTGAACAAATTGAATCAAAAATCCAGCGAATTGATGACCAACATCACCCACAACCTAAGGTCATTTCTATTTCGCAAACTACCGAATACGGCACTGTTTATACACTTGCTGAACTTCAGGCACTCTCTGCTATTGCCCGAAAGCATAAACTTTACTTTCACATGGATGGTGCTCGCCTTGCCAATGCTGCGGTAAGTCTTAACATGAATTTTAAGGAGTTCACCAAAGAAGTTGGTGTAGATGTACTTTCGTTTGGCGGAACAAAAAATGGGTTGATGGCTGGCGAAGCGATAGTTTTCTTTAACCCAGAGTTAGCTGCCAGTATGAAGTACCTGCGTAAACAAGGTATGCAACTTCATTCTAAAATGCGTTTCATCAGTGCGCAGTTTGTAGCCCTGCTTCAAGATGGTTTGTGGAAAGAGAATGCAACACATGCCAATGCTATGGCCAAACTCTTAGCGAATGAATTGAGAACTTTTGAGGAAGTAAAAATTACACAAACTGTTGATGCGAATGGTATTTTTGCGACAATGCCTCCGGATATTATACCCGCCTTACAAGACGAACACTATTTTTATGTTTGGAATGAACGTACCTCGGAAGTACGGCTGATGTGCTCGTTTGATACCACTGAGGAGGATGTAAAAAGCTTTGGAAGAAAATTGAAGGAACTTCTAACGAAGTAGAGAACTAACGCTTAACGAATTTAAAGGTTCCAGAGAACTTCGTCTCATCATCTTTAAGTGCCAACAAATAATAGCCAGCTGCAAAATCCTTCACCCGAATACGAACTTCATATTCGCTCATAACTTCCGTTTCGATGTTAATCTGATTACCAATGATGTTGTGCATAGTAATCTTCATTTTATCTATGGATAGTTGATCTAACTTAATGTAGATAAAATCGGTAGCTGGATTTGGATAGATGTGGGTGAACTTAGCCAAATTCATCCGTTCTGTGGGAGCATCTTCGAGCGCCTGTGCTTTTGTGGCCACGGAGCCCAAGAAGAGAAAAGCAGATAAAAAAATAGTAGAAAGACGCATAGTAGTTTAATTACTCTCCTGTTTACGGCAACTTTTAAACCAAAGTTTTCATTTTGCCCCAATTTTTTTGAAACTACCCCTTAGATGTTCATATGCCCGAAAAGGTTTGAACACCGTGGCAATTTTTTCTTAAAACTTTAATCCATCAAGCGCTTAAAGGCACGAGGCAGTGAGCTAACAATATCGGAAGCGATCAAACTGTTCATTCCCATTTCATTAGCCGCCAAATCACCCGCCAAACCGTGGATAAACACCCCAAGTTGAGCAGCCTCCCGGGCAGGATAACCCTGCGCTAGTAGACTAGTTAGTATGCCTGTTAAAACATCGCCACTACCCGCAGTAGCCATACCCGGGTTTCCGGTCGAATTAAAAAATACCTCGCCAGCAGGAGTAGCTATGGAGGTAAACGCACCTTTTAAAATAATGACAGCTTGAAGCCTGTGTGCCAGTTCTTGCTGCTTTTTTAGTCGATCAAAATCATTTTCCCAGCTACCAACCAGGCGCTCGAACTCTTTTGGATGCGGTGTTAGAATACTCCCCTTTGGAATTCGCGATAGTAATGTCTTATCTAAAGCCAGCATATTCAGTGCATCTGCATCAATTACCAAAGGCCTTGTAGCGGTTTCCAATAACTTTGCAAATGCATCACAAGTCTCGGGTGCCATTCCTAATCCGGGTCCGATACCGACAACCGTATAGTGATCAATGGATACACAACGGGTAATAAAATCTTCATGTTTATCTACCAACACCATGGCTTCAGGTACGGAGGTTTGGATAACGCTATACCCACATCGCGGTAGCTGAACAGTTACCAACCCTACCCCTGTACGCAACAATGCGCGTGTTGATAATAGGGCTGCACCAATTTTTCCTAAACTACCAGCAATGAGTAATGCATGCCCGTAGCTCCCTTTATGATCAAACGTTTTTCGCGATCGAAGTAATTTCTTGCAATACTTTTTGGTGAGATAATAAAAAGATGTTTTCTGCGCGCGTACGAAATCCTTCCGTAAACCAATATCAACGATCGTCCATTGCCCCACCGCTGGATAGTATTGTGGCAAAAAGAAAACAAGTTTAGGAAGTTGGAAAGAAACAGTATAGGTAGCCTGAACAAACTGTCCATTAGCAGCGCTGTCTACATACAAGCCCGAGGGAACATCGATCGCTACTTTTACTGCGTTGGCTGCATTTACACATTCAATAACCCGCGCATAAATTCCTTCTGCTGGGCGCGATAAACCCGATCCAAAAATGGCATCGATAAGAATATCTATTCCAGAAAAAATGTCGTGATGTGGAATGTCCTTTATTTCTGTTATCGATATAAGCTTTACTAGTCTTTCAGCATTTTTTTCAAAATCAATTGATGGTTTCCCAGTGCCTTTAACTACCCACACGGTAACTGAATATCCCCAATCAACTAACTGTCGGGCTACTCCCAAGCCATCGCCACCGTTATTACCGGTACCGCATACAATGCCAATTTTTTTAGTGGCATCGAAATGCTGCGTAAACCATCCCGTAAAAGCGCGACAAGCACGTTCCATTAAATCGATGGAAGTAATTGGCTCGTGCGTTATAGTATGCGCATCGAGGGCTCGAATTTGTTGTGCCGTAAGTATGGGGATCATAATAGAAAAAGCACCTTGAAGGTAACAGAAATTATCGTTGATCCCTACCAACAATAAACTAACTGATCGTACAAACTATTAGATGTCCTGATCTGGGTAACCTTTACAGATAAACAAAAATCGAATGATTTGAGTAATCATTTACTATCACTAACTTTATAATACCAACTTTATAAATACTCACTTCCCAATACGAATGTTAGTGGTTGCCATCAATCCGGTAAATACATCGCCCTGATTATCATGTTGCAAAAATACTCTGGTTCCTATACTCAGTAACTCAGTGAGCGAATAAGTGTAAACCAAGGCACCCTGCACCCCAATAGCCCATGTTTTTAATGGTTCATCGTACTCAAAAAAAATTATTCGTTCGTTGTTGTTGTTAAGATACCAACCATAATCACTTGGTATTGTGCTGGACTGATAGCGGACAATGGGGCTAACCCCAAAACCAAGACAATGCTTCCCCTCATTTATTGGCGTGTAGTAAAACCCGACTCCCGCATTTAGTCCAGAGGTAACCAGACGCCAATCAAGTATAGAGGATATTGTACTATGATGCGTAAACTGGAATAGCGGAGCCAAGGTAAAACGTGGAGTTAATTGAATCCACAATTCGTTTGAATAGATAATTCCATGCAAATCACCTGTTCCGCTAAACACATATCCTGGTTGGATGGATAACATTATTTTCCTTTGCCCATAACTATTCGAAACAGAAATCCCCATTATTATACTAAGTGCAATAGTTATTTTACAGATGACTTTAGTACTCATCATAATGCACAACATTTAGATTTAACAAAACAACGATCATCATTGAAGGTAGAAAAAAAATTCCAGAAAATTTCACTTGAAGCAATAGCATACAAAATAAAAAATCTAACCTACTTTTTTAAAAGGCCGGTATAGAAGTCTATTCAATAGAACTATTATTTCATTGCTCCTTCGTTCCTACTATCAGCCTACCGATCAACCTCACCCATAACCACATCGATAGATCCTAGAATAGCGATGAGATCGGCCATTAAAATACCTTTCGAGATTTCGGGTAATACCGATAGATTAGAAAAACTACACGAGCGACACTTACAACGAAATGGAACATCACTTCGGCCATCGGCACGAAAGTAAAAACCTAACTCCCCTTTTGGAATTTCTGCACGCACGTAAACATCTTGCGCTGTGGGTCTAATTTTTTTCGGAACCAATGCCTGCGGATCAAAGTCCTTCGTTCGTTTATGGGTAGTCGTAAGCATCGTTAAACATTGCTCAATAATGTGCAGCGATTCATGAATCTCCAAATAGCGCACATAGGTTCGATCCCAACAATCGCCTGTTGTACCCATTTTACCTTCGCCTATCGGAATTGTGAATTCCAGTTCGGGATACACCGAGTAACCATCTACTCTACGTAAATCATAGCGCAATCCGGAACCACGTAACATCGGCCCTGTAACTCCGCAGTTAATAGCTAAGTCGAGCGGAAGAACACCTACATTGGCGGTTCGATCAACAAAAATTTTATTATCAATCAATACCGATTCCAATTCTTTCATTTTTGGTTTCAGGTGTTTTACCAATTCAGCACAACGTGTTTCAAAACCAACGGGCAAATCGTAAAACAACCCACCAATCCAAATATAATTATAGAGCAAGCGTGCACCCGAAGCCCATTCTAACAGGCGCAGAATATGTTCGCGATCGCGCATAATCCAGAAAAAGGGTGTGAATGCGCCAATGTCCATTCCATAGGTACCAATAGCAATAAAATGAGAGGCAATGCGGTTAAGTTCTGCAACCAATACCCGAATGTATTCTACCCGCTTAGGCAGCAGATGTGTTATACCCAACATTTTTTCAACACCCATGGCATAGGCGTGTTCATTATTCATCGCAGCTACATAATCGAGGCGATCGACAAACGGAATAACCTGATTGTAGGGTAAACTTTCAGCATGCTTTTCGAAACAACGGTGTAGATACCCGATATGGGGAACTACCTCTTTCACCAACTCACCATCCATCAATACTTCTAACCGAAGTACTCCGTGTGTAGATGGATGCTGCGGCCCCAAGTTGATAATCATTTCCTCGGTGCGCAACGATTCGGCCTTCAACTTATTGGGTTCTGATAGCGCTAAGTTGCTTTCGTGGAATTTATATTGAACTGACTGACTCAAAATAAAAGATTCAAAATTTAAATTTCTAAACTACGTTCTTCCGATTGTCCTACATTAAAAGTAAACAGACTTAGTATGCCACTTTTATATCGCGGTAATCTGTTTGTTGCTGATAATCCTTTCGCAGTGGATATCCCTCCCAATCTGCCGGCATTAATATTCTTCGTAAATCAGGGTGATTTAAAAACTGAATGCCGTACATATCAAAAACCTCACGCTCTAACCAATCGGCCGCTTTCCAAATAGGTGTTACGGATTCGATAACCGGATTATCGCGTGGCACGATAACGTTAATCATAATGTGCTGATTAAACGGAATTGAATAGAGATTATAAACAACTTCGAATGTAGCAGCTTCTACTCCGTTATCAATACCAGTAATACACGACAGCATATCAAAGAAAAGCGAAGGGTGTTGATGTAGTTGACGCACAACCGGTAAAAGATCTTCCGGGTGTATTTTTATCGACTTGGGTGATGTACGCTCGTCTAGCTGAATATCATGCGCACAAGATGCTTTCGTTAAATTCACTAGTTCATCAAACATGATCATGCGCAGTTTTCTGTTGAAGTAATTTTTCAATGGCCGTTGGTGCCATCATACTCTCTCCCCGAATCTTTTCTTGAAGTTTTAAAAAGCCACCAATTAATGCTTCGGGTCTAGGCGGACATCCAGGAACATACACATCAACCGGAATAATTCGATCGACACCTTTCACCACATGGTATCCATGCTGCCAGTAAGGTCCACCGCAATTCGCACACGATCCCATCGAAATGACATAGCGCGGTTCGGCCATTTGTTCGTACAACCGTTTGATGCGATCGGCCATTTTAAAGGTTACTGTTCCTGCCACGATCATTACATCTGCCTGGCGCGGACTAGAGCGTGGTGCCATACCGAAGCGATCCATATCGTAAACCGTTGTGCCGGTGCTCATAAACTCGATAGCACAACAGGCTAACCCAAAAGTCATTGGAAACATAGAAGACAATCGCGCCCAATTCAATAAATCATCTAAGCGGGTAACTACTACCCCTCCGTGTTCAAATTGCTGATCGAGTAATCCCTTCATCGCCCTTACTTCTCGTTAATTACTTCTGGTAATTGATGGTGTGCATATTTTTTATTGATATCGTTATACAACGATGGAGGCACTGGTGAATGATAAATTGTTGGCGATGGTGCAGGTTTAACCCAATCTAAATGGCCATTAACCCATGCGTACGCTAAACCCAAAGCTACTATCACGATAAAAATTATCATTTCAATTAATGCAAACCATCCCCAGCTACCATTTGTTTGTTCGATTAAAGTTGGGTGTGCAAAAACTGTTGCCCACGGAAAGAGAAAAACTATCTCTACTTCAAACAATAAAAAAACAAGGGCAATAACATAAAAGCGCATGTTAAACTGAGTCCAAGCCGAGCTAATGGGTTCTTCGCCACTTTCGTACGTTGATAGCTTTTCTGGATTGGGTCTGTTAGGGCGGATAAGTTTAGAAACCAGTAGGGTTACCGAGATAAAAAGTATACCAACTAGTATAAATAGGAGTACTTCACCAAATGCCGATAAGTAGACTTCTTGCTTCATGTCGACCAAAGATAAGCAAGAAAGGTTTACCCGCTACTGAATTTAACGGCTCCTTATGCTAATCTTACAGTGGATGTTTTATCTCATCGCACCGCTTGCATCGTCAATGCTATTCTCGACTACCAACACCATGATAAATGCACAGTCGATACAGGTTACAAAATTCGTAAGCACAAAAATTCCAACACACCTTCAGCCAAAATTAATTGGAGAAATCGTTGATTAGTAGACGTAGTACCTATCTACGTTTCTTGAAGATAGCTTTAAAAATTAAAACGAAAGCGATACCTCCGATACACATCACCAGCAAAATTTCTGGTGTAATTTGATTTGCAGCGTGCATGGGCGTTGATTAAAATCTAATTCGAACCTGTAATTTAATATCGTTTCGAACATTTCCATTAATTGTTTCAACACCGCTCCCTATTTTTTCCAGATTATGAAAGCGCGTATACCCATACCTGCACCAAATGGTTAAAAGCTTGCTTGCTTTATACTCCAACATGGCATACTGCCGCAGACCTACACCATGAAATGCCGGCAGTGAATACGCGAGCCAAACATCATTTTCGTAAACGTATTGACGATTATCGTAATCATCGGTATCAAACAACGCTACCCTGCCGGTGAATTTATAGCGATTCACCGCTACAGAAATATCCTGAAGTAATACCATACCCGTTGTTACACGGTCATCGATAGTATATGTACTAAATTGAACACGACTGCGAAGGGTAAGTTTTTCACCAAGTCCATATTGGCAGCTTATCCAATAATTATTCTTCTTGCCAGCATCGGTTAGGTATAGCGAAGACGTAGTCGGTGAAATGTTTCGCACTTTCATTTCTTCGCGTGCTTGAACAAACACCATTACCCTTCTGCTGGGTTGATAGGTGAATCGTACTAACCACTCGTAGCCGGATGATGGTGTATAACTTCGATATCGTAACCACGGAAACTGAAACAAATCGGCATAACCCGAAATGCTATAGGTTCTATTAAAGCGATGTTTCCATCCCCAGTACAAGCCGGTTTCATTTTGTGGTACTGTACTTTCTGCGAAGGCATTACTATAAAATGTGTAAAAATTTCGATCGAATTTTCGAAATACCATAGCCATATCAAACTTGGGCGTTAGACTTACAAGCGATCCCGCCACTAACCCATATCCACCATTTAACGATCGTGATACTTCACTAAAAAATGCGAGTTGATCAACACTGTAGTTTAAGTAATAGCCCACGTTGGTATTGTGCCTCCCTTGAAAAGTAAATTGATTGTACGGAGTAACATTGCGTTTAACAGGTGTATCGAACGAAACTTGATTTACCATAACACCCATATCGAGTAAACCCTTTTTATACTGAAGAACAAAACCACTATTCGTTTCGCCAACTGCCTTTCGTCTGGAGCGTTCATTTTCATTTCGGTGTAACCCCGTAGTTTGAAAAGAAGAAATAATAGATGACTCTGTTTCGTCATTCGCAAGTGAAACACTCGCATCACGTCTGGTGCGTGAGTAGAATGCAGTGGCATATAAATTTCGATCTAGTGCTACCGTTGCACCAACACCACGTAAGTATCCTGCTTCATATGCAGAAGTATAAGGTAGTAGTCCAATATTACTTCTTCGCACAGTTGTCACTGTTTCGCCACCTTTACCCATTCCGAAAATACCACCCAACATCATCCCCTGGCCAAACTGATTTTGAAAATCGCCTACTACCAAATTTTTCAATCTACCTTTATTCATTACCTGTGCGTGTGCAGAAAAAAAATCGAAGCCGTAGTATTTTTTAGATGGATTCCAGGTCATCGGTTCGCCTTCATCTTTATCGGCTGTAAAGCCAACACTAAAATCTCCAGGTCGCGAAGATCGAAATCGCATATACACTTTATCGGGAGAACCTTGAAACCGACTAGCCGGATTTGTTGCTTCACGAAACCCCTGCTTAGTTTGTAATCCCCGCCCATAACGCATCAGAAAAAAATTATCGCTTTCATTTTGTATTCGCTCCAGCATCGATAAGCCTACCACCGCATCCGGATCAATTACCTGAACAAACGGCATCAATTTATATATTGTTGAAAGATCTAAATCCGGAACAGCTTGCAATTCATACACCGACAAAAATTTTCCATGTGTTGATCGATATGTAAGAATACGTTGAATGGCCTGCTCAGACAATACGGGTATAAAACGAAGTTGCTCGGCTGTAGCACTGTTTAAATTTATTCGATGCGATAGTAGTAGAATAACATTTTCATATAACTCCTCATAGGCAATATCGAGATCCTGAAATCCGTAGAGATCATCAGCGATTTGCTGTAAGTCGATAGGCTGTTGCGGATACTCTTGTGCACGTGCTGTAATCGCTGCAACAAAAAACAGTAAATAAAACCGCGCCCTCATTTTGACTTCCCTGTAAAGGCGTAACCTATTGTAGCTTGATGGCGCGCACTTATCGCAAGCGGATAATTAAATGCATAATCAATACGCCAATTTTTTTGACGGAAACCGAAACCCATAAAAGCAGACTCCGGACGAATAGCAAACCCAGTGCGACAAGCTACTTTTGGATGAACCCAATATTCTAAACCCAGTTTACCCATTGCAGGATAGATGAGTTCTTTTTCTATTTCGATAGCGAGCAGTAGCTTATCCGTTGGTTTAAACGCAACACCCAATGCCAGTATAGTTGGCATGCGCTCATTTTCTTCTTCAACAATAAAGGGTTGATTAATATTGGTAATGTATGCACCTACCTGTAACTGTGGTGAAAGCGTAGCAATGCCACCAGCACTAATGGTCACCGCATCATGGCGTCCGAAACCTTCTGCATTGTATTGAATGTAACTAACTTTTACACCCAACGAAGCCAAGCCAAATGTATTGGCGTAACCTAATGAAAGTACTTGCTCATTATATAAATCATCACCAAATCGATAAACACCTAATCCCACTACCCCAACCGTTGCAGGCACCACAACACTCGCAGCCGTTTTATTAAAGGGTGTAAACGCTGGTAGCGCATCGTAGGTAAAGGCTGCGGTAATATGTTCTACGCCAGCCAATCCGGCAATATTATTATGTAAGGCCCATTCATCGGATAGTGTGGCGGAAGCATAGGCCATACCCGAGGCGCGCGAACCCATTAAGGTAGAGGTACTTTGTGCTTGAGCTTGAAACGCCAGACACAGCAATAGACTAACAACCAACGGTAATGCATTCATAACAACGGTTCGTTAATTCGTAATCAAAAAAATTTGTATTGCTGCCCAACTTACTTGGGGATTACTGCCTCACAAAACCTATTTTTCGAATTCGAAAGAGAGTCTCAAGTTAAAAAAAAATTGTTTCTAAAATAATGCTCAGCAAACTTTACCGGTAAGAAATTTTACCAACAAACGCATGACTAAAAAACTTGCCGCCTTACACTTATTTTTCATCGACCACCACCCAAAAGCTGTTTAGCGATCATTACGCTAATGGTGCAGTGTGATCGGTCAGCCAGCTTGTCGACAATAAAAAGTAAGGCGAATGGCAATACTTCTATCCTACCGGAAAACGCATGGCCATCGAACATTTTACGAATGGCTTACTACACGGAAAGATCATGTACCACTATACCCATGAGCAGGTTCACGGTATTGAGCACTGGCAGCATGGTATGCTGCAAGACTCTTCTATCTATTACTATGCAAATGGGCAACTGGAAAAAGAAGGAATATTTATCACTAGTCAATATACAGGTATTTGGAAGTATTATCATGAAAATGGAAAACTCACTCATGCAGTTCCGTACCAAAATGGCTTACCGAATGGCGAAGTTCATGTTTACGCAGACAATGGATTACGCATACAAACCGGGCATTATGAAAATGGCTTGGAAAGCGGCTATTGGGAATTTTATACAGACGAAGGGAACATACCTTTTTTGAGAACATTTCAGGAGGGTAAGCGTGTAGGCGAATGGTTTGAAAACGATAAAAAAGGCATAAAGAAGAAAATGAAATCGCCTTGATGATGACCCAAAAAGATAAGTCAATTGTACCCATACTACTTGCTCTATCGTAAGAAAGCAAACTGTTGGTGGCCATTACCGGATCGAGATAATATCCGAGACAAACCGAACTTTTTTAGCTATTTTTGACTACCCAGAGAAAGCGAACTAATATGCTTATAGAACGAACAAATAATGACCAAATAAAGATTACAGTTTCTTCATCAATTGATAGCTTCGGATTACAAAGGCTGATTGATTATGTTAAATATCTTGAGGCAACTTCAAAAACCAAGGCTAAGCAATCAGACGTTGATAAATTAGCTGATGAAATAAATTCATCTTGGTGGAAAAAGAATCGTAAGCGCTTCATAAAGTGAGATTGATAATTGATGCCAACATCGTATTTAGTGGGATTCTTAACACGAATGGCAAAATCGGAGATTTACTAATAAATTCTGAAGGACTCTTTGAGTTTATAGCACCAAACTTTCTAAGGACAGAAATCCATAAGCATTACTCAAAATTGATAAAAATATCAAAAATGACTTTGAATGAAATTCGAGAGTCAGAATTTCAAATTTACAACGACATAACTTTTATTTCCGAGGAGCAGATTAAATTTTCAACTTGGCTTTCGGCTGAGAAATTAGTCGCTGACGTTGACATTAAAGACATTCAATATGTTGCTTTTGCAAAACATTTTCGTTGTAAAATTTGGACAGGAGATAAGGAATTAAAAAAAGGACTGGAGAAGAAGGGGTTTACAAATTTTGTAACGACAGAGGAGTTATTCAAATGGCGAGAGCAAAGAAAAAAGAAGTAACGACTACCAACATAATGAATGCAAAAATACTTAGTACAGTTTAAGTTGTTAGTTTAGTTTTCAAATGTTTTTTTGTTATGGTTGACAATTTACCTTGATTGACCCAGCCTCTTAGCATACACCAACGTTATCCTGATAAAAATCAGTTTGCTCCCTAATCCCAATCATACTTCATGATTTCGTGCGCGTCTACTTTTAAGGCGTTAAAAAGCCTTAACTGTTCATTCGCCTATGGAACTCGAAAAATTTAGTTACGATAATAAAATCGTAAAAGCCTTCATTATTGCCACCGTCATTTTCGGGTTAGTGGGCATGTTGGTAGGTCTTACCGCTGCTATCCAACTTATTTATCCCATTGTCAATTTAGATCTTCCTTATACTTCTTTCGGGCGCATCAGGCCACTGCACACCAATGCCATCATTTTCGCGTTTGTTGGCAATGCCATGTTTGCCGGTGTATACTACTCCATGCAACGCCTGCTTAAAGCGCGCATGTTTAGCGATACGCTAAGCTGGATTCACTTCTGGGGATGGCAACTTATTATTTTGGCTGCAGCCATTTCGTTGCCGTTGGGTATGACGAGCTCCAAAGAATATGCTGAGTTAGAGTGGCCTATTGATATTGCGATTACAGTTATCTGGGTAGTATTTGGTTGGAACATGATCGGCACCATTATAAAACGCAGAGAGCAACACATGTACGTTGCCATTTGGTTTTACATCGCCACGTTTGTAACGGTAGCCATATTACACTTAGTAAACTCGGTTGCTATCCCGGTAAACTTTTTCAAAAGTTATTCGGCTTACGCGGGTGTTCAAGACGCGTTGGTGCAATGGTGGTATGGGCATAATGCAGTAGCCTTTTTCTTAACTACGCCCTACTTAGGGATGATGTATTACTTCTTACCCAAGGCGGCTAATCGTCCGGTGTATTCATACAAGCTTTCTATAATTCACTTTTGGTCGCTAATCTTTATTTATATATGGGCAGGGCCACACCATTTATTATATAGTGCGCTACCCGATTGGGCGCAATCGCTCGGAGTTGTTTTCTCCATTATGCTAATAGCACCTTCGTGGGGAGGTATGCTTAACGGGCTTATGACGTTGCGCGGTGCGTGGGATCGTGTTCGCGAAGATCCTGTTTTAAAATTTATGGTAGTAGCTATTACTGCGTATGGTATGGTTACGTTAGAAGGCCCTTTACTTTCTTTAAAAAATGTAAACGCCATTGCTCACTTTACCGATTGGATTGTTGCACACGTACATGTTGGTGGATTAGGCTGGAATGGTTTCTTGATTTTTGGAATTCTTTATTGGTTAGTACCACGCATGTGGGGTACTTCGCTTTTCTCTACCAAGTTGGCAAACCTGCACTTTTGGTTAGGCACTTTAGGTATCGTGTTCTATGCCTTGCCCATGTATGTATCGGGTGTGGTACAAAGTTTAATGTGGAAAGAATTTAATCCCGAAGGATTTTTAGTCTACAAAAACTTTTTAGAAACAACGGTACAAATTTTACCACTGCACATGTTGCGCGCCATTGGTGGTGGCCTCTACCTCACTGGTGCCATTATAATGACCTA
>CAYNKN010000031.1:0-6454 GCA_964397805.1 uncultured Chryseolinea sp.
GATCGCCTTCAAATTGAAGTACCGTATCCACCATATGCTCCAGCACTTTAGGCCCAGCAAGCATTCCGTCTTTAGTAATGTGGCCGATAAGAAATACAGGCGTATCGGTTTCTTTGGCAAACTTCATCATCTCTCCGGCACACTGCCGTACTTGACCAATACTTCCGGGTGTAGATTCTAATTGGCTGGAGTATAAAGTTTGTATCGAATCAATTATGAGAATCTGCGGTTGCATTGACTCTACCGCTAAAAAGATATTACGGGTATTTGTTTCTGTTAGAATGTAAAAATGCTCAGACGATTTACCCAACCGTTGTGCTCGCATCTTTATTTGTTGCTCACTCTCTTCTCCTGAAACATAGAGTACGCTTCGGCTTTTCAGCATCAGTCCAACTTGTAGCATCAATGTAGATTTACCTATTCCGGGCTCGCCCCCGATTAGTACTAATGAACCCGGGACGATTCCTCCACCTAACACTCGGTTTAGCTCTTCATCAACAGCATCTATTCTTGTTTCTTGTGCCGATTGCACCTCGTGCAACGCCTTAGCCCGAACCGTTTTGTTTTTGGTTGACTCTTGCCGCCAAGCTGTTTTTTCAGTAACCTCTTTGGAAACTACTTCCTCTATAAAGGTATTCCATTCATTACATGCTGAACACTTGCCTAACCACTTGGGCGATTCATAGCCGCAGGATTGACAGAAAAATGTAGTTTTTGTCTTAGCCAATTATCACGAATTTAATTATGCGGTCCACCTTAATTGGGTAAATGATTTTTAATAACATTTACAAATTTCAAGTATTTCTGTATACTTACAGCATAAACATTTAAGGTTGTATGAAAAAACTGTTAGCATCTAGTTTATTACTTCTTACTATTTACTCTTGCTTTGCGCAAAAACCTCCTGTTAAATTTGGTGACATTTCTTTAAGCGACTTATCCATGTCGGTTTATGAAAAGGATTCTTCAGCCGCTGCTGTCGTACTGGTTGATTATGGAGAATCAAAGCTTTCTTACAATCAGGTCAATGGGTTTAGTATAGATTTTGAGCGGATTACACGCATTAAAATCTTAACTAAAGACGGGCTTGATAGAGCTGATTTCTCTATTCCATTGTATCATAGTGGAGGTACTCACGAAAGGCTTTCTGGCCTTAAAGCCGTGACCTATAATTTAGAAAATGGAAAAATTGTAGAGAGTAAACTAAAAAGCGATGGTGTATTTAAGGAAAAGCTAAATGCCAATGTAGAACTCTCTAAAATTACCTTACCGAATGTGCGAGAAGGTTCCATTATCGAGATCACCTACAAAGTTAACTCAGAGTTCCTTAGCAATTTTCAAGACTGGGAATTTCAAAACACCATACCCGTAGTTTGGAGTGAATACAGAGCTTCGATACCCGAGTTTTACAATTACGATCGGTACATGCAAGGATATATTCCACTTACTGTAAATGAAAAAAAAGAAGTTCCTTCTTTTATTACTATTAGCTCGAAAGAGCGAAGCGGAACCTATGTAAACTCAACGCAAATGTCTACCGAAAAAATAGATTTTAAAGAACAACGGTTTCGCTGGGTGGCGCAAGATGTTCCGGCCTTTAAAGTGGAGCCACATATTACAACCTACAAAGACTACATTTCTAAAATTAATTTTGAACTAGCCTATCGCAAATTTCCAGGCCAAGCAATTCAACCGTATATGGGCAGTTGGGAAGATATACGTAAACAATATTTTGAAAGTCCGGAGTTTGGTGGACAAATAAACAGTAATGGTTTCCTTAAAAAAATAGCTGAAGAAACTACAGCCGGGCTTACTACTCCCGAGGAAAAAATTAACGCAATAGCAAACTATGTTAAAAGCCATGTAAACTGGGATGGTACTTCGCGGAAATTTACGGACGGTTCTTTGCGCAAAGTCCTCGATGATAAAAAGGGTAGTTCTGCTGAACTGAATTTTCTGTTAGCATCCTTATTAGACAAAGCTGATTTTTCTGTAAAACCCGTACTTATCAGCACCCGTGATCACGGCTTTGTTAGAGAGACAACACCCATCTCTAGCCAATTTAATTATATGTTGTGTTTAGTAAAGTATGATGATAAACAGTTGTTATTAGACGCCACTGATAAGTTGCTTCCAACAAACATGTTGCCCGAGCGTTGCCTTAACGGAAATGGGTTTGCTATTTCTAAAGAAGGTTATGCATGGGTACCGATTAAGTCGGGTGTAAAATCCAGGATGTTTTATAGTAATGATTTCGTTCTTCAACCAGATGGCGAGCTAAAAGGGAAAGTACAAATAGATCGCACGGGTTATTACGCGCGTAACGGCCGTAAAAGTTATTTTGCAAAAGGCGAACCCGATTACATTAAAGATCTGATTGGTGGACGCTCTTGGCAAGTGGATAAGAGTGAGTTTACAAATGCAAATGAAGCTTCTTCTTCATTTAAAGAAATGTATGAAGTAAACATTAGTGATCACATTTCTGATGCCGGAGGTATTCTTTACTTAAACCCGTTTATCGCATTACAAGAAAACGAAAATCCTTTTAAATCAGAGAAAAGAGAATACCCTGTTGACTTTGGTAGTGCTTCGGAAAAAGTATACATGTGCAAATTTGCTTTGCCCGATGGTTATGATGTTGATGAATTGCCACAAAGCAAAGTGTTAATGCTGCCTAACAATGCTGCTCGTTTTGCTTACAATGTTGCATTGGTTGGCAATACAATTTCTGTAACTAGCAACCTTCAAATAAACAAAAGTCTTTTCACGCAAGATGAATATCCCAACCTTCGCGAATTCTATAACCAGGTTGTTGCCAAACAAGCCGAGCAAATTGTGTTGAAGAAAAAATAAAAAACCATGCGACTACTTATACTCGTAACATTACTTTTAACTTCTAACCGTGTAGTGGCGGGCGATCCTAAATATAGCGCGGCTACTATTTCTGAAGACCTCAAGAAGGGTATGTATGCTGTTGTTCGCGATTACGATTCTAAATTTTATATCAACTCACGTAACAGCTCTTCCCATCATGTAAAAAAAATAATTACCATTTTAAATGGAAAAGCAAAAAGTTATGCAACACTTTCGCTGCATTACGATAAGCAAACAAAAATTGAAAACTTAAAAGCCACGGTATATGATGCGCAAGGAAATGTTGTGCGGAAACTTAAAGCCAGCGACATTATTGATCAAAGTGCTATCTCTAATTTTAGTTTATATGAAGACAGCCGCCTAAAACATTTTGATCTCGCGCAAAGCAGTTATCCATATACCATAGAGTATGAGTACATAATTACCATGCGATATTTATACGCTTTACCTAGCTTTTACCTATATACGGATGATGAGATTTCTACGGAACAATCCAGTTATTCTATTTATTTTCCCAAGGAATTAAAGCCTCGCTACAAGCTATTCAATATAGAAGAACCGAAAACAGGTTTACTTGACAAGCACGAATTTTTGTCTTGGTCGTTTAAAAATGTTAAGCCCGAAAAATTTGAAAGACAAAGTCCTACCACAGCAAGAATAATTCCTCATATTCTTGCTGCTCCAACAGATTTTGAATACGGAGGTTATGCGGGAAAAATGGATACTTGGGAAAACTTAGGAAAATGGCAAATCGCATTAAATGAGGGTAGAGGAGTACTTCCCGAACCCACCAAACAAAAAGTAAAGGAAATAACTGCTGGCAAAAATACCCGAGACGAAAAAATTAAAGCCCTCTACGAATACCTTCAAAACAAAACCCGATATGTAAGTATTCAATTAGGTATTGGAGGTCTTCAGCCATTCGATGCTAAAACTGTAGATCAATTAGGCTATGGCGACTGTAAAGCACTGTCTAATTACATGGTAGCGCTCTTAAAAGAGATTGATGTAAAAGCATATTATACAAAAGTTTATGGCGGAGATGATGACAGACCTGTTCCGGCCGACTTTACAATGCCTTGTTTCAATCACATCATCGTTGCCGTACCTAACGAAACAGATACTACCTGGCTAGAGTGTACTTCACAAACTAAACCTTACGGCTTCCTTGGCAGCTTTACCAGCGATCGCTATGCATTAATGATAACCGATGAAGGTGGTGCGCTGGTAAAAACTCCTCGCTATACCGTAGATCAAAACCTGCAAACCAGAAATGCCAACGTAGTTATCGACCGCAATGGTGATGCGATGGCGAATGTAACCACAACGTATACAGGCCTCCAATACGAAAATGGTGGATTGTATCATTATATAAACTTAGGTGTTGATGAACAACGAAAGTGGCTTCAAAAAAATACCTCTATCCCGTCTTTTGATCTTGGTTCATTTTCAATAACTAATCAAAAGGAAAAAATTCCCTCTGCAATAGTAGCTGCCAATTATACGCTTAAGCGTTTTGCTTCAGTAAGTGGTAAACGTATATTCATTACACCAAACATGATGAATCGAACAACGTTTGTTCCTGATAAATTAGACTCCAGAAAAACACCTATCGTAATTAACATGAGCTATACTGATTTGGATACCATTACCTATCAACTACCAGAAGGTATCTATCCAGAATACATATTGGAACCCATGGTAATAAAATCCAAGTTTGGAGAATATGAGGCCTCCTTTAAAGTAGAGCAGGAAAAGTTAATTTATATTCGAAAGATGACGATGCAGAAAGGTGAGTTTCCCGCAGAGTTATACCCGGAGTTTGTTGAATTTTATAAATCGGTTAATAAGGCTGACAACGCAAAGCTGGTCTTCTTATCCAAAACTTAATTCTAAAAAGGGGAGTTTGGCTCTTTTGACATCACTGTGTATACAATGCGATCGGCCAAGCCAGGCAACCATTTGTTCATAAATACCGCTAACCTTCCTTCCGTTGTTAATACCAAGGTACGTTTTCGTTTTGTTGTAGCCTCGTAAATATAGTTTGCACACGCTTCTGCTGTCATCATTTTATTCTCTTCGCGAGGCGATTCCGTTTGAAGCGATCCGTCTTTTGTGAGTGCTCTTTTCCGAATATTTGTCGCTGTAAATCCAGGGCTGGCCGTGAGCACATGTACTCCTTTAGGTGATAACTCTGTTCGTAAAGCCTCTAAAAAGCCATTTAGTGCAAACTTAGATGCTGAGTATGCTGTTCTGCCAGGAAGTCCGCGAAAGCCGGCAATAGAGGAAATTCCAACGATAGAGCCTTGATTTTTTATAATTTCTGGGAGGCAATATTTGGTAGCGTAGACGATTCCAAAAAAGTTAATGTTCATTACTTTTCTAAACACTGCGGTATCTACCTCTTCAAAAAGTGAACGCATACTAATACCCGCATTGTTTACTAAAATATCAATACGGCCAAAGTAACGTAGCGCATCCTCCACCATCCGAATATTATCTTCTTCATTACTAACGTCACCACAAAAACCTTGAATAGTAATATCTTTTGCACGGAGTTCTTCAACGGCTACGTCAATATCATGCTGAGTTCGGCCTGTAATCAAAATCTTCGATCCATTTTTGCCAAAAACTTCTGCCAACGCTTTACCAATACCCGAAGATCCCCCTGTTATAATTACCGTTTTATCTTTCATGATTTTTATTGACCGTTGTTTAAGTGAAGTCCGCTTAAACTATACACTAAACTCCGTTACTTGTTCGGGTGGTTCCCAAAAATAACAATACTTCTTTAACTTAACCGCATTAAGGTTCGCTATGTTTTTGATTACGATTTTATCAAAGCTCCCACTCACCATCTTGTATCGATTGTCGGATGTTTTGTTTTTTATCAGTTTTTATGGCATTCGTTATCGTAGAAAGATAGTTAGGAAAAACCTACGACAATCCTTCCCAGATAAGTCAGTTAAAGAGTTACAAAAGATTGAGTATACCTTTTACAGAAATCTATGTGACTATGCTATAGAAACGTTAAAGCTTTTAACCATCGATCCGGATGAATTATCAAAGCGTGTTGTTTTTAAAAACCCTGAGGTTGCTTTAGCTTATCTTCATAACGGGCAGTCAGTAATAAATTTTACATCTCATCATTTTAACTGGGAATGGTTATTGGCTGCCGGCTCCCTGACCTTTAAAAAGGTAGCGATGGATTTTGTTTACCAGCCCGTTAATAATTCTTTCTTTAATTTCTTTTTGTATCAATGCCGCACACGCTTTGGTGCCCATGCCATTAAGCGCGATGCGGTTGCTCGTGAAATTGTAAAACGAAAAAGCGTAGTTCGTAATATAGCGGTAGTGTCAGACCAGTACCCTGGATTAAAACATGATAAGAAGTATGAGACTAAATTCTTACAACAAGAAACGGTTTTCTTTTTTGGTGCCCAGCAATTGGTTAATCTAACTCAATATCCGGCTATGTACTATGCTGTGCGGAAAGTTAAAAGAGGATACTATGAAGCCACGATTATTCCGTTGGGTGTTCCGCCTTATTCAAAAGAAAATACGCAGACATTAAAACGTT
>CAYNKN010000031.1:6464-15798 GCA_964397805.1 uncultured Chryseolinea sp.
AAAACGTTACGTGCAAGAGGTTGAAAACCTAATTACTACTAATCCATCTGAGTGGTTATGGTCGCATAACCGATGGAAGGCGCGCCACAAAAATTAACAAAAAGATTACTTCAAAATCGATGTTATGTCTTCTTTGGTTAATTGCTTCATGAAGCTTTCTTCCGTAGTAATTAAATCATTTGTTAACTTCAACTTACGTTGCTGAAGCGTAAGTATCTTTTCTTCTACCGTATCGCGGGTAATAAACTTATAGGTAAAAACTGTTTTCTTTTGTCCGATACGATGCGCACGGTCAATCGCCTGTGCTTCTACAGCTGGGTTCCACCATGGATCAAGAATAAAGACATAGTCGGCTTCGGTTAAGTTTAAACCTAAACCCCCTGCTTTAATCGAAATCAAAAATACTTTTAAGTCTTTTTCTCTATTAAAGCGTTCTACCTGTTCTTTTCTGTCCATGCTCGAACCATCTAAATAAGCAAAGTCAATTTTCTTTGCCTTTAAATGTTGCCGAACAATATCTAGGTGTTTTACAAACTGACTGAATACTAAGACCTTGTGTCCTTCTACAATGGCATTCTCCAACATGTGGGTAATGTCTTCCATTTTTCCAGAGTCACCTTGATATCCTTGCTCAACCATGCGCGGATGGTTCGCGAGTTGTCGAAGTTTAGTTAACCCTTCTAAAATCATAAAGCGGCTATTGCCCAAACCTTCCTGCTCAATAAGATTAAAGATTTTTTCGCGGTAATGTGTTTTTACTTCCTCGTACCGTTTCTCTTGTTCGGGAGTCATCGAAGAGTATTGAATATTCTCTACCTTTTCGGGCAACTCGGTAGCTACTTGCGATTTGTGTCTGCGCAGAATAAACGGCTTAATAACAGCGTGCAATTTTTTTGACCGCCCCTCATCGCCTCGCTTTTCAATTGGATTTTGAAACTCATTGCGGAAGTAGGTTTGTGTTCCTAATATGCCTGGGTTAACAAACGACATTTGCGACCAAAGATCCAATGTGGTGTTTTCAATGGGTGTACCCGTAAGGACAAGCTTATGCCTTGATTTTAATTCTCGAACAGCCTTAGCAATATTTGATGTTGGGTTTTTTATAACCTGCGATTCGTCTAGAATAATATAGTTAAAGTAGTACTGGCTAAGTAAATCAATATCCAAGCGCGTAATGCCATATGATGTTAGCACCAAATCGTAATTACCAAAACGCTTAACATCTTTGTTACGCTGCGTGCCCGTGTAGTTTAGAATTTTTAAATCGGGTGTAAACTTACCCGCCTCCATTTCCCAATTATAGATTAACGAGGTTGGCATAACCAACAATGAGGTTCCTGCACCAGCATCTTTTTCCGCCTGTAGCATCGTTAGGGTTTGAACAGTTTTTCCCAACCCCATGTCGTCTGCTAAACATCCGCCCAATCTATACTCGTTTAAAAAACGCAACCAGTTATATCCCGCCTGTTGGTAAGGGCGAAGTTCGCCTTTGAAGCTTTTGGGTAGTGGATAATTTTTTATGCCGGTAAATGAATTAAGCGACCTAAGCTTTTCACTTAAATGTACTTTCGCCAAATGCCCCTCTTCTAATTCTTTCACCAAGTTAAGATGGTGCTTACGCAACACGGGCTTTTCGTTATCACCATGTGTTTCACTTAGCGCAAACAGATCGGCATACTTGGTAAGCCATGCTTCAGGGATAATGGCAATTTCTCCGTTAGGAAGTTTAAACTCTACTTTTTTTCTAAGAATGAGCTTACGTAACTCTTTAAAAGGAACCTCGAACTCGCCAAACTTTATTTTAGCATGAATATCAAACCAATCGATACTCTCCTTTACTTCAACTTCAATTACTGCTTTGCCAACAAAGTATTTTTTATCGCGACTTTCTGGCTGGCTTACCTCAAAGCCCAGGTTTAATAAGTTTACACGATTCTCATTAAGCCATGAGAACGCTTCTGATTTGGAGATGGCAACACGAAAGCCTTTCATGGGAAGTCCTAACTTTTGCAGCGTATGCAAAAATGTTTTTTCCACATCTGTTTTTCGGGTAACACGATGAAAAACATAAACTTCATCTTGTTTTTCTAGCGAAACATTTACGGCTCCGTTATTATCTCCGCGAAAGCGATGTTTGCCATACTTAAATGACAAGTCGAAAACAATTTTTCCAGCTTCATCTGTTTTGTCCTCGGCAGGTGTGTTGGTATCAAATAGCGTAGGCGCAACCGATGTTTGCGCAGTATGTAATTCTGATAAGGTCAGTACGGGAAGAGGATCGTAGGTACTTTTGTTTATTTCAAACCCGCTAGCCTCTACATCATCAAACGAAGCAATGAGTGGAGCAACAAATTTGTTGTAGTAAGTCTCTTCAACATTCTTTGGAATCACCACAAATTTCTTGGCGAAAAAAGGAATTAACTTCTTCCCATCAACATATTTTTCAAAACCGTAAAGTTTTCCGTTTAGCACCATCCAAGCCGGACTTTTACAAATAAGGTATGCCGTTGGGTTTGGTAACTCTAGTTTCTTACCCTGAAAAGATAGCGTTGGATAGTAATGTGTGTTTTCTGCTGTGCGCATGAAATGGAACTGAATAGTTGCTCGCTTTTCTAGCACCTCTACTCTTCGCCAGGTAGGCTCGCCATCGCTGCCCATCTCAAACAACATCTTGCCCTTTAATTTTTCCAGAACCTTCGCCCTACGCTTCTCCATGTAATCTTCAATCTGTTCTTGCACCAGTTCGCTACCCTTATTTTTATCGAAGATTTTAGCAAAGAACTCTTCGGGCTTCATGAACTTGGCCGAGAATTTTTTCACAATAATCTCTTGTTGCATGGCGTCCATGATTTCAATCAATTCGAAATCGCGATCGTCAAGACCCTTCGAAAATTCTCGTGCGTTTTTAGCCGAAATGTTTTGATGTTGGTAAGTAAGCTTTCCGCGTTCGTCCAAATGAACGATGTAGGATTCGAATACAAAGCCTAAGTATTCGTGTAAAAACAACGAATAAATTATTTGAAACGGTTGTGCAGCAGACACTTTCATCGCAAAAAACCCATTTTGATGAAGACGGAATCTGAAAATTAGAGATAATACTGTAAAAAAGAGTGCCTTTTTCGATGAATTTAGTACACCGATCTTACAAGTGGGTTATCGAGACGGATTTTGCCGCCAGGGCAGCCGGTCTAAACGAGATTAAAAAGGTAATACCAAATACAACCAAAAGGGTGGCGACAAAGTCAGTCCACAGCATTTTTACCGGATAACCCGGTGTAACAGCCGATTCCATGCCCATTGAAATAACACCAAACTTCAATTGAATAAAACAAAAGAAAGCACCGAGGGCAAGGCCGGTAAGCGTGCCTAAAAGGCCAATTAAAAGTCCTTCGGTTAGAAATATATTTCGCACTGTTTTTTGGTTTGCCCCTAACGCATACAACACAGAGATATCTTTTTTCTTATCTAAGACTAACATCATTAAACTAAAGAAGATATTTATGGCGCCTATTCCCAATAAAATAGTAAAGGCTAAAAAAGTAAATAGCTTTTCCATTTTAATGATGCGGTAAATGTCTTTATGCTGCTCATCGGGGTTTAATACATTAAACGTTTCGCCCAGTACTTTTTGAATGGCTGCCTCTATTTGATAAACGTTTTCGCCTGCTTTAATTTTTACTTCTAGCGCAGTTCGTTTATCTCCATAATTCAGCAACTCTTTAGCAAATGATAGTGGCACAACCATGTAGTTATCGTCTAGGTTTTGGATAATCGAAAAAACACCTGCTGGTAAGATGTTCTTTTTGGAATACATGGATGATGGATCGCTTCCTGCTTTTACGTTTTTAATGTAATACACCTGTAAGGGAAACATGTGATCGGCAATAGCTACCGACAACGTGTTTTGAATACCTCGACCAATAATGGCATAATTTACCTCTCCATCTTTTAGCAAAAGCTCGCCCTCTACTATGCCTTCTTTCGGTATGCGTTGCTGCTCAACAAAATTGGTTGAAACACCTTTCATAGTCACCACCTGATTATCATCGCGGTAGCTAACATACACATAATCTTCTATTACTTCTGTAACGGCCGCCACACCCGGAGTCGATTCAATTTTTTGAATGAGCTCTGGCGATCGAACAAATGATTTTCCTTCTGTTGCTTCTATCTTAATTTCGGCATCAAAAGAATTATTTAAGGAATTAATTAGCTCTCCTAAACCATTAAATACAGATAACACTACGACCAATGCAGCTGTGCTTACTGCCACACCTACCATAGAAAGAATGGAGATAACATTAATGAAATTTTTCTTTCGCTTGGAAAGCAGGTAACGCTTGGCGATAAATAGAGGTACGTTCAATAGACTCGTGTTTATTTATCCTCTGCTGGGGGAATGTTCAGATTCTTAATGAGCTCGTCTAATCGGCTGGCACGCTCTTCCACTTCATCGCGGTAAAAAATCAATTCAGGAATAATTCTAACCTGCTTTCCAATTTTATCGCCCAAGGCTTTTCTTATCTCCGATTTTCGGCTAATAATACGATCTAAAATTTCTTGCTTCTGAGTAGCCAGTAACATGCTAATGTATACTTTGGCCACACTTAAATCAGGGCTCATCTTTACTTCAACAATAGAAATAAAGGCATTGTCTAATATCCCTCGCTTATCGCGTTGGAATATATCGCTTAACTCCTTTTGAATTAGCCGGGCGTATTTTTGTTGACGTGTGGTTCCACTCATGATGCAAATATCCCTTATCAATAAACAATTCGCAACCAACCATTGGCAATTATAAAAAAGGTGCTCTAATTTGAACCAACTTAACCAATTGCCTTTGTTACAATTTTTTCGAATTAATGATCCCTACCGGCTTTTCGGGTTATTACTTGTTTCTATAATCTGTATGTTGCCCCTTTTTATTGATTCGCCTGGCTTAACAAGCCTCGAGCTCAAAAGTCTGTTGGTTGGCGAAAAAGTAAAAGAGGGCTTTATACTATACACCGAGTTAGTTGATAATACTGCTCCTTTAGCCGGGTGGGCTGACGGCTTTCTTTCGCTGTTGTTTGGGCGCTCTCTTGTCGTGAGGCAGGTAATCGGATTTCTTATTGTTTTTCTTCAGGCTACCTATATCGGTATGCTGTTTATTAACAAAAAAGCCTTTGCAGAAAACACCTATATTCCTTCTGTTATTTTTATTGGTATTGCCTTTTTCTCGTTTGATAACTTTTCACTGACTCCCGAATTAATTGGATCTGGCTTTCTGCTGCTCGCTTTAAATCGACTATTCAAAGAGCTAGAATTTAGAGAGCAACCAGATGAATCTATTTTCAACTTAGGACTATTTTTAAGTCTGGCTACACTTTTTTCGCTCACTTTTACGCTGCACTTTATTGGTGCCATTGTTATTCTTACTGCCTTTACGCGCAATACACTACGCAAGTACCTACTTATGGTGGTGGGCTTTCTGCTCCCTCATGCTTTGTTAATGAGCTCCTACTTTATATTCGATGGCTTTGGCGCATTGTGGTATTCTTACTACGTACCCGGATTTACATGGTGGCCTACGTTTCTTGTTTCGTTGCAAAGTTTGAGTGTGCTGGGGGCTGTGCCGCTGTTTTTCCTGCTAATTGCTTTTATTATGTTAAACCGAGAAGCTCGGCTTTCCAAGTATCAGGGTCAGCTTGTACAGTCTATGTTTATCTGGTTGTTTTTCTCTTTATTACAAGGATTTTTGTCGAAAGAAATTCGTGCACAAAGCTTTATTACCATTATCCCATCGTTGAGTTTTTTCATTGCTCATTACTTGTTACTTATTCGGAGAAGACGTTTGGCAGAGATTTCATTGTGGATACTCATGACGGGTACCCTTACCGTTAGCTACTTGGCACGATACCATGTGCTTGAATCTGTATCGTATAAATCGTTGTTGGTTGAAACGAGTCCTTCTTTTTCTACTAACAAGCGAATTTTAGTCTTGGATGATGATCTCACACCTTATCGGGAAAACAAGTTAGCATCACCCTTTTTAAATTGGCGTTTATCAAAGAGCTTTTTCATAGAGCCCGATTATTACGAGCATGTAATCCTTGTGCATGAAGGGTTAACTGCCGATCCGCCAGAAATTATTCGGGATGCAGATAATCTATTAGCGCCATTTCTTGATCGCATGCCGGCTCTTCAGAAACGCTACAAAAAGGAAGGTATCTATTACTACCAGATTGTTAACAACTAATTTTGTTAACACGGGTGGCATGCCTGCCTCCTTCAAAATCGGTAGTTAAAAAGGTTTCTAAAATTGTGGTTGCCTGTTCTATAGAGATAAAGCGCGCAGGTAAACAAAGTATGTTGGCATTGTTATGCTGTCGCGCCAATGAGGCAAGTTCTGTTGTCCAGCAGATAGCTGCACGAATACCTTGATGTTTATTTGCTGTAATAGCCACCCCGTTGGCACTACCACAAACTAATAAGCCTAAATCAAACTCCTTGTTTTCAACTGCACTAGCTACAGGATGTGCGAAGTCAGGATAATCGGCAGAGGCAGACGAGTGAGCACCAAAATCCTTCAGTTCATAGCCACTTTTTTCTAGCCACTTACGAAGTTCCTCTTTGTACTCAAACCCAGCGTGGTCGCTACCTACTGCAATTTTCATAGACTAATTATTAAGTAGTTGTTTCTTTTTCGCGAAGAGCTGCGGCTGCCTCCTCCTTCATTTGTCTTCGGTAAACACCAGCAGAAATCATAATACTAATTTCAAAAAGCAGGTATAAAGGAATTGTAATTAATGTTTGACTTAATGGGTCTGGCGGTGTAAGAATAGCAGCGACAATAAGTATAACAACAAAAGAATGCTTGCGGTATTTCCTTAAAAACTGTGGAGTAACAATCCCCACTTTAGTTAGAAAATAAACAACAATAGGTAGTTGGAAAAGAACACCCGAGCCAAACACTAAAATCACGATGGTTGATACGTACGATGTAATATCAAACTCATTACTCACCATATCGCTAATGCGATAGTTTGCTAAGAAGTATACCATCCAAGGGGCAATAATAAAAAAGCCAAACGAAACCCCCAGAAAGAAAAGGAAAGACATAGCCGTTACCGCTCCGCCAGAATACTTACGTTCTTTTAGTTTTAGTCCGGGTTTAATAAAGCGCCAGATTTCCCAAGCCACATAAGGAAACGCAACAATAAGGCCTATTACAAATGAAGCCATAACGTGCATGGTGAACTGGCCTGTCATAAATCGGCTTTGCACTTTAAATGGAATTTCTTTAATGCAAAGTGTTTCTGATCCAATCGCATCGGCCAATCGACATAGCAATCTGAAAGTAGGAAAGTCAGGACGTGCCGGAGCAAACACTAAGTTTTCAAAAATCCACGGTGCCATAATAAATGCACCAATCGTTAACACCATTACGGCAACCAACGAACGGATAACATGCCAACGCAATTCCTCCAAATGTTCGAGGAAACTCATCTCTTTCTCTTCAATAACAGGCTCTTGATCCAATGGCATAGTATGGTGTTGAAATAACCTTAGCGGTTCGTGTTTTTTAATTATCTCGATTTAATGAAGAGGAAATTTGGCCATGAAACGATTCACTTTCCTTTTAACGGCTTTAAGATGTTTCGTGTCCTCAGGTTTTTGAAGTGCCTCATCGATCAACTCAACAACTTTAACCACATCTTTTTCTACCAATCCGCGTGTAGTAATGGCTGGCGTTCCGATACGCATTCCTGAAGTAACCATGGGCGATTGTGTATCAAAGGGAACCATGTTTTTATTGATGGTGATGTCCGCAACAATAAGCGACTCTTCAGCTTGCTTGCCTGTTAGTTTTTTAGAGCGCAGGTCGATTAGCATTAAGTGGTTATCTGTTCCGCCAGAAATAATTTTATAGCCTTTATCGACAAAAGCAGAAGCCATAGCCTTGGCATTTTTCGATACCTGCACGATGTAGTCCATGTACTCATCCGAAAGCGCCTCTTGAAAAGCAACTGCCTTAGCGGCAATAACATGCTCTAATGGACCTCCTTGTGTTCCGGGGAAAACCCCAGAGTCTAAAAGGGATGTAATCTTTCTAATTTCTCCTTTAGGTGTTTTTATTCCCCAAGGGTTATCGAAGTTTTTACCAACTAAAATCAATCCTCCGCGCGGGCCACGCAATGTTTTGTGCGTAGTGGTAGTTACCATGTGGCAATACTCCATGGGGTCGTTTAGTAAGCCTCGGGCAATTAAACCTGCCGGATGAGAAATGTCTGCCAGCAAAACTGCGCCAACAGCATCCGCTGCTTCGCGCAATTTTTTATAATCCCAATCGCGGCTATAAGCAGAAGCTCCACAAATAATCATCTTGGGTTTCTCCTTCTTGGCAATTGAAATTACGTTGTCAAAATCTATTGTTCCGCTTTCTTTTTCAACACCATAAAATGAGGGCTGATAAAGCTTACCGGAAAAGTTTACCGGAGAACCATGTGTAAGGTGGCCACCGTGTGAAAGATCGAATCCTAAAATTTTATCGCCCGGTTTTAAACACGCTAACATCACTGCGGCATTTGCCTGAGCGCCAGAATGTGGTTGTACATTTGCCCACTCGGCACCAAACAATTCTTTAGCCCGATCGATCGCCAATTGCTCTACTTCATCTACTACTTCGCAGCCACCATAATAGCGTTTACCTGGAAGCCCTTCTGCATACTTGTTCGTTAGTACGGATCCCTGAGCTTTCATTACCTGAGGAGAGGTAAAGTTTTCTGAAGCAATAAGTTCAATGCCGCTTTCTTGGCGCTGTTTCTCTTTTTCAATAAGATCAAAAATAGCTTTGTCGCGTTTCATGTGTTGATATTTATTTTACGTTCAAGGTCACATGGAATCGCCAGAAGTAACATACCGTTGGGCATAAAACATTTGTATGGCGATTTCATCTGTCTATAATTTTGTTTTAAAGGTCAAATGGAATCTCGCATATCTATATTCATGCCTTGGGGTGTCATTTTTGACGTGCTCGATTTCATGAGAATTGTTTTAACTGATCGTTTGATGAAGTATTTGTCTACGCTTAACCTTTACAGTTCTGGCTTTGCGCTGTATTTTAAAAGGCTCAAAAATAAGATAGGCTTAGCAGAACACAAATGTAGAAGACAAATACCTGATTACTTTTAATTATACTTTTTGATACTTCGGTAAAAGGCTTGATTTGGGTTCTCGCTAAATTGGTGATCTCCTTTTGTCTAAACCTTTTCACTTTAGGTGGGAATCAAACAAGGTAGTAAGTATCGGAATTTTCTTTCTACGTCTTTTCAACGTGGGCATTACCACGATC
>CAYNKN010000031.1:15808-16456 GCA_964397805.1 uncultured Chryseolinea sp.
ACGATCCACTACTCCCGCCACCACCGAACCTACCTCCGCCACCGAAGCTTCCGCCACCTCCCCAAGAACTTGAACCTCCGCCACCAAAACCACCACGAGGACCTATAAATCCGCCACCTGATGACCAATAGCCTCCACTTCCACCTCCTCGTTTTCGAGATGCGATAATGATGATGATAATAATGATTAATAGCGTGCCTATAGGAGAGCCTTTAGAAGATTTACGGCCACGGGTAGGATTCTCGTTTTTGTACTCGCCCTTTGTGGCTTGAATGATTGCCAACACGGCTTGTTGAACACCTCCATCGTAATCGCCTTTTCGAAAACGAGGCACAAGCTCGTTTCTGATTATCCTGCTTGAAATAGCATCGGTTAGCGCACCTTCCAAATTGTATCCTGTCTCAATTCGCATTTGGCGATCGTTCACGGCAATTAATAGTAACACACCATTATCTTTTCCAGCCTGACCGAGTTTCCAGTTTTCTGCTACACGTAATGCAAATGTTTCGATCGCTTCACTCTCCAACGAAGGTATAATTAACACGGCCACCTGATTAGACGTAGAATCTTCATTTTGCTTTACCAAAGCTTGAATGGTTGACTTTGCTTGGGGAGAAAGAATACCTGCTAAGTCTTGCACCAAGGTAC
>CAYNKN010000032.1:0-16388 GCA_964397805.1 uncultured Chryseolinea sp.
ACAATATCGTTAATCTTTATCTCTTCGATGAATTCAATTTCTTTATTGCCCTCACTACAACCTGTAATATTTTATTTGCCTTTCACACATTGGGAAGTAGAACCGGAATTATATACGGCATCCTTCATTTTGTTCCAATCCTTACTCAGGTAATCGCTAAGTATCAAGGGTATGGTATCGCCAATCCGCAACCACAGCAACTGGCTTTTGCAGAGATAGTAACCACACTAATCTTGCTATTTTTCATTACTATTTATTTAATCTATCATTACCATCAGGCGTTTGAACTTGCCAAAACCGAAATCAATAAAACTGTAGCCGAAATGAAACTGGCCAAGGAAATGGCTGAAGAAATGAATCGATTGAAAAGTAATTTTCTTTCGAACATGTCGCACGAAATTCGAACACCTATAAATGGTATTGTGGGTATGAGTCAGGTAATTGAAATGGAGACAACCAATAATGAGATAAAGCGCTATGCACAATTACAGCAACAAAGTGGGAAACGATTATTAGATACCGTTTCTAGCATTTTAAGTCTGTCGCGTATGGAGGCCGATCAAAATCAACTAACCCTGCAAGCAATCGACATCAATCAATTACTTGTTACCTCTTTAGAGCCACTGGCTGAGTTGGCTAAAAGCAAAAAACTAATCTTTACAGTTCACCCTTCAGCAAAAAATTATCGTTGCCTATCAGACGAAACCATGTTGTTCCAAATCATCAATAACATTGTTGGTAATGCTATTAAGTTTACTACTGTTGGTGGTGTTACGATTACTACTGGCCTTCTCGAAACTAACCATAACTATTTTTTTATTCGCGTAACCGATACGGGTGTTGGCATAGCACCCGATTTTTTGCCTCGCATATTTAATCCGTTTGAACAAGAAAGTACCGGGCGAAACCGAAGTCATGAAGGTACGGGTCTCGGATTATCCATTGCCAAAAAATACATTGAATTGATGGGAGGAGATATTTTTATTCAATCGGTTAAGGGTGAGGGTAGCACCTTTACTATTAGTCTACCGGTGTTCCATGAATCAATTTAAAACTTTAAAAATTTTATTTCTCAAAATTTATTAGCCCAGACTCTTTAGAAGTTATTGGAGATTACCGGCTCAGAATTTTTTCGGCCCTTACTTTTCGTGTAATTTACCCCATCATGATACTCGGTTCAACGATACCCTTAGCCGAACGGATGCGCCCAAAAAAACTGGACGATCTGGTAGGACAGGAGCATCTTACCGGGCAGGAAGGGATCATTCGAATGGCAATTCAAGGTGGGAATGTACCTTCTATGATTTTATGGGGACCACCCGGAGTGGGCAAAACTACCATCGCGAATATTATTGCCAATGAGGTAAAAAAACCTTTCCATACATTAAGTGCAATTAACGCAGGCGTAAAAGATATTCGAGAAGTTATCGATAAAGCTAAGCTAGCGCCTCGCTCCATTTTATTTATTGATGAAATCCATCGCTTTAATAAATCACAGCAAGATGCTTTGCTGGGTGCAGTAGAGAAAGGAACTATAACGTTAATTGGTGCGACTACCGAAAATCCTTCGTTTGAAGTTAATGCTGCCTTGCTATCACGGTGTCAGGTATATACCCTCAAGCCGCTAAACGAAGAACACTTACTTCGGCTGGTAGCGCATGCGTTGGCGAATGATACTGAATTAAAAAAGCGGAGTATTACTATTGTTGAACACGAAGCCCTGCTAACTATTTCGGGAGGTGACGGTCGAAAATTGTTAAACTTGATTGAATTAATTTGTGATGCTGTGCCAGGAGATATTAAAGTGGTTGATACTTTAGTAATTTCTCTGGCACAAAAACATATTGCCCTGTATGATAAAAGTGGTGAGCAACATTACGATATAATCTCTGCGTTTATTAAATCTATTCGCGGTAGTGATCCGAATGCCGCTATTTATTATTTAGCACGAATGATTGAAGGTGGCGAAGATGTAAAGTTTATTGCTCGAAGAATGCTCATCTTAGCATCGGAAGATATTGGTAACGCAAACCCTACTGCTTTAGTGATGGCTACTAATACGTTTCAAGCCGTAACAGTTATTGGCTATCCGGAAGCACGGATAATTTTAGCGCAATGTGCGGTGTACTTAGCCAGTTCGCCTAAAAGTAATGCGAGTTATATGGCTATCGAAAATGCTTTGCTTAATATTTCAAAAACGGGCGATTTACCCGTGCCTTTATCAATTCGCAATGCTCCTACTAAATTAATGAAAGACTTAGCTTACGGTAAAGGGTACCAATATGCGCACAACTATACTGGTAACTTTGTGAATCAAGAATTTTTACCGGACACATTAACCGGAACAAAATTTTACGAACCTGGCAACAATGCCCGTGAAGAAGAGTTAAGAAAATACTTACGTGCCTGTTGGAAAGAAAAATATGGCTATTGACGATCTGATTTTTAACTTGAACCCATGGAGCAGCAACGTGTACTTTTAGAATCTTCTGCAGCTTATACACTAGTATGCCTTGTATTAGCTATTGCCTTTGGATTCGTTCTCTATCGTGGGCAACACCCGTGGAGCAAAACGTGGAACTACATACTTTTTGGAGTTCGATCTGTTCTTGCCTTTTTTTTGATGTTCCTTTTACTTGGCCCCATTGTTAGGCAAATCAATAACTTATTTGAGAAACCAATCTTTGTGCTGCTTATTGATAACTCAGCTTCTGTTCGCGAAACGACTGATTCCACCATGCTACAAAACACCCTCGTTAAGATAAAAGAAACAGCCGAACAGTTATCCGAAAAAGGATTTGAAACAAAAGTACTTACCCTTACGGGGAATGCTTCGCCAGCAATAGATTTTAATGCTACTTCTTCCGACTTAAGCGGAACCATTCAACAACTTACTAACCGTTTTGAAGGACAAAAAATAGATGGTATTGTTTTAGTTTCCGATGGCATTTACAATTCGGGCATTTCGCCTCTCTATAAAAATTATAAGTTCCCCATTTATACTATTGGTGTTGGCGACACCATACAGCGTGTTGATGCGGCTCTTAAAAATGTTGCGTATAATAAAATTGCTTATCAGGGCAATCGGTTTCCACTACGTGCCGAAGTAATGGTGAAAAATATGCCCAATGAACCAGTAACCGTATCGTTGTATCAGCGCGGAAAACTCCTTGAACAGCAAACAAAAAAATCAACAGGCGATCAATTGCTTTCATTTGATTTTCAGCCTTTAGCGAGTGAACAAGGCATTCAAAAATTTGATATCGTAGTAGAAGCAAAAATTATCGAATCGAACACGCGCAACAATCGAGCTTCAGTTTTTATAGAAGTAGTAGAAGGCAAAAAGAAGATCGTACTCATTGCAGCAGCGCCTCATCCAGACATAAAAGCACTGCGAGAAGTAGCGGAAAAAAATTCGAATTATGAATTTCTTATTCATATCCCCGGAGTACATGAACTACCCGCTGCCGATTTACAACCAGCCAAAATTGATTTAGCGCTATTTCATCAAGCACCCGATATGCGCGGAAAGACTCGCGAGCTTTTCCAACAGTTTGTCTCTAGCAATACAACCTTGCTCCTTATTCTTGGACAGCAATCCAACATACCCTTACTAACCACATTAAAAATGCCGTTAACATTTGAAGGTAATGTTCGCGATTTTGATGATGTTACGCCTACAGTGAATTCAAGCTTTTCTGGTTTTAACCTTTCGCCCGAAACCATTACTTCCATGGCTCGGTACCCACCCGTGGCGGTACATTTTGGGAGAATGAAAACGGCCCCTACAGCTACGCATTTGCTTTATCAACAAATAGGAAGCATTGACACCGAAAAACCTCTATTGACTATCGACATTCAAGAAAAAAAGAAAATAGCCATTTTGTTAGGCGAAGGTATATGGCGATGGAAACTTAATGAATTTGATCGCACCGAAAAGACAGTGGCCTTTGATGAAATTTTTGGAAAATTATTTCAATACCTCAGTACATCGGATGATAAGCGTAAATTTAGAAGCTACCCTACTCAACAAGAATTTTCTGATAGCGAACCCGTAACTTTTGAAAGCCAAGTGTATAACGATATTTTCGAACCGATTTATGGTCAGGTGATTGATATAACCGTTACTTCAGAACAAGGTCAAAAAAATACTTATACCTACACCACCAGCGCGGGTAACACACGCTATCAAATTGGTGGTTTAAAAGAAGGTGTATATCGGTACACTTCAAAAACTTTAGTAAATCAAAAACCAGAAGAGGTAAAGGGAGAGTTTGCTGTGGTAGAACAGCAAATAGAATTACAAAACCTAACAGCCGATTTTAATCTACTCCGAAAACTATCCGAGCAATCAGGCGCAAGTTTCTATCAGACTTCCCAACTGGATGCCTTACAGACTCAGTTACAAAAAACAGAAGCCCGTAGTACGATTCATACAGAAGAATCATTTCAATCGCTTATTCACTTAAAATGGATTTTCTTTCTGCTGATACTTATGATTAGCACAGAGTGGTTCGTTAGGAAATATTTTGGAAGTTATTAGACACTTCCGTTGAATACTATAAAACAAAAAGAGGTTGCTCCATTAATGAAGCAACCTCTTTTTTAAATTAAAAGTGTTGTTAATCTTTCTTTTCTTTCGGAGAAGCTTTTGGCTTCTTTACTTTAACTACCAGTAAATCGCCAGTGCCTTCATAGTCGGCAGTGATAATACCACCTTCTTCGATTTCCCCTTTTAGAATTTCTTCGGCTACCGGATCTTCTAAATATTTCTGAATGGCTCTGTTAAGCGGACGAGCACCAAACTGATGATCGTAACCTTTCTCTGCTAAAAAGTCTTTAGCCTTATCGGTGAGTTCAATCGAATATCCTAATTGAAGAATGCGGTCGAACAACTTACCCAATGTAATATCAATGATTTTATGAATGTGTTCGCGTTGTAACGAATTGAACACAATAACATCATCTAATCTATTTAAAAACTCAGGACTAAAAGCACGTTTCAACGCATTTTGAATAGTCGCTTTCATTTGCTCCTCTTCATTTTCGCGTTTGGCAGCAGTAGTAAAACCAATGCCCGAACCAAAATCTTTTAAATCGCGAACCCCAATGTTAGAGGTCATGATAATAATGGTGTTTCTAAAATCTACGCGTCTGCCTAAACCATCGGTAAGAATACCATCGTCTAATACTTGCAGTAAGATGTTAAAAACATCTGGATGTGCTTTTTCAATTTCATCCAACAATACAACTGAGTATGGCTTGCGTCTTACTTTTTCTGTAAGCTGCCCGCCTTCTTCGTAACCCACATAACCTGGAGGTGCTCCAACAAGGCGCGACACCGAGAATTTCTCCATGTACTCACTCATGTCGATGCGTATTAAAGCATCTTCCTTATCGAATAAGTATGTAGCTAATACTTTAGCCAATTCAGTTTTTCCTACACCTGTCGGACCTAAGAAAATAAAAGAACCAATTGGTTTCTTCGGATCTTTTAAACCAACTCGTGTACGCTGAATGGCTTTGGTTAACTTTTTAATTGCTTCCTCCTGCCCAATTACTTTACCACTTAACTCGTTCGACATATTTAAGAGTTTGTTACTCTCTTTTTGTGCGATACGTTTAGTTGGTATACCCGTCATCATCGCGATAACATCGGCTACATTATCTTCGTCAACCGTATATTTTTCGGTGCGTGTTTTTTCTTCCCAGCGAGTTTTGGCTATTTCTAATTGCTCCAAAAGCTTCTTTTCACGATCGCGCAATTGTGCTGCCTCTTCGTACTTCTGGCTTTTTACTACGCGATTCTTTTCTTTCTTAACTTCTTCAATGGCATCCTCGAATTTTACAATTTCTTCCGGAACATGAATATTGTTAATGTGAACACGCGCACCTGCCTCATCTAAAACATCGATGGCTTTATCGGGTAAGTAGCGGTCGCTTACATATCTATCCGATAAGCGCACACACGCATCAATCGCTTCTTTAGTATAAATAACGTGATGATGCTCTTCGTACTTCTCTTTAATATTTTCGAGTATTTGAATGGTTTCTTCTGGTGTAGTAGAATCTACCATAACCATTTGGAAACGCCTGGCTAAGGCGCCATCTTTTTCAATATATTGTCTGTACTCGTCTAATGTTGTGGCACCAATACATTGAATTTCTCCGCGTGCTAACGCAGGTTTAAACATATTAGAGGCATCCAACGAACCGGATGCTCCACCAGCACCAACAATGGTATGAAGTTCATCAATAAATAAAATTACATCAGGCGATTTTTCTAATTCATTCATTACCGCCTTCATGCGCTCTTCAAACTGACCTCTGTACTTTGTACCAGCCACCAGCGATGCTAAGTCTAACGTAACAACACGTTTACCAAACAACACGCGCGATACCTTCTTTTGTATAATGCGTAGAGCAAGTCCTTCAGCAATAGCAGTTTTACCAACACCGGGTTCACCAATTAAAATCGGATTGTTTTTCTTTCTACGCGATAAAATTTGAGCCACACGCTCAATTTCTTTTTCACGCCCTACTATGGGATCGAGCTTGTTGTCTTCGGCCATGCGGGTAAGGTCGCGACCAAAGTTATCCAACACCGGTGTGCGTGATTTTTCAGTTCCTTTTTTCTCTTTGCCGGCTGCACCGCCAGCACCAAAAATTTTGGAAGAGTCTTCATCTGGATCATCGGTGTCTTGAGACGCCATAGGACCCTCGTTTTGATATTCTAACATTTCTTTAACGGTCTCGTAGTTAACATCAAACTTATTTAATATTTGTGTGCCCAAATTATCTTGATCGCGAAGGATGGATAATAACAAGTGCTCGGTACCGATTAGTTGCGCTTTAAAAATCTTTGCTTCCAAGTACGTAATTTTCAAAACTTTCTCAGATGCTTTAGTAAGCGGAATATTGGCGAGATTTTTAATTTGATGGGTGGCTGTTCCCTTCGAAATTTTTTCAATTTCACCACGTAACTCTTCCAGTGGTACACCTAGCTTTTTGAGAACCCCAACGGCAACACCTTCGCCCTCGCGTACCATTCCTAAAACTAAATGTTCTGTTCCGATATAATCATGACCGAGACGTAAGGCTTCCTCTCTGCTGAGTGAAATAACCTCTTTAACCCGGTTGGAGAATTTTGCTTCCATAAATAGAATTCGATGGTTAATGTAAATGTAAAGGATTTTAAGTGTTCAATGCTATCGAACCACGAAGATTAATATGTTGTGAAACACCCTATTCATCCGATTTGTTCAATTGCTTTTGCTGAACGCTGAACAATCTGCCCAGCATCAGGACCTACACAAAAAATTAGGTCGATCAGGCTGAGATTTGTTACAAAGTCATTGCCAAACACTTGCGTATAAACTGCAGGTTGAAAAAAAGATTGCAGAAAGCCTGAATTCTTTGGAGTAATTGCTGATCTCAGGTCAATTACATCGTTTGCAGCCTTTTCTTCGTACGTCAGTGTTTCCTTTATAACCATTCCACTTTTCAGCCATGCCAGACACATTGACAGCAAAGCAAGGTTTAGGTCGTAGAGGTGAGCAAATTTTTTAAAGAGTAACTTTTCCAAATCGTCAGCATAGAATTCAAAAAAAGGTGCTTTTCCGTAAGCCGATTGAATAGCTCGCCAATGGTTTGTTAACCACTTTTGTTGATAATCAATTCGCACATCGGTAATCAATACCTTGCCATGCTTGGAAGTAATCGGCACAATAAGCATTTCTGTTCGCTGCGATGTTTGTATGTAGCAACGGTTGCGATAGCTCTGTTTACTAAAGTGTTCGTGTTTTTCTATAACTATTTCTCCGGCTTGCAGTGCAGCTGAAAAATAAGCGATAGAAGGAAGGTATTGTGCCTCTATAAGAATTGTCAAGTAGCGTGGTTTTGAATTACAAAAATAACATGAAGAGCTTATTGAAAAACTTGTAAATCACCTAGTCCTTCACGAACAATAACAATATCACCTGCCGTACAATCAATTACCGTAGAGGGTACGTTACCTCCGGCTCCGCCATCAATAACAACATCTACTTGGTGCTTAAAATCTTCATAGATTTCTTCCGGATCGGTAGTGTATTCTTTTATCACATCATCATCTTTAATGGAAGAGGTGATTAATGGATTGCCCAGTTGTTCTACCAGTGCACGTGGTATAGCATGGTTGGGTATGCGTATACCTACTGTTTTTTTATTTACGTCTAAAATTTTAGGTACACGGTTATTCGATTCCAGAATAAAGGTGTACGGTCCGGGTAGTGTCTTCTTCAGCAATTTAAAAACGGGGGTATCAATTCGTTTTACATACTCTGAAATATGACTGAGGTCATGGCAAATAAACGATAGATCAAGTTTCTGCGGTTTGATATTCATTATTTGACATAGCTTTTCAATAGCCTTGCGGTTCATCAGGTCGCAACCTATACCATAAATGGTGTCGGTGGGGTAAATAATAATGCCTCCTTTTCGTAAGATTTCTGTAACCTGTCCGATTTTTCGAGGTTCAGGATTTTGTGGATGTATTTTTAAAAACTCGGCTGCCATAGTTAAAAACTTCTTCAAGGTAAAAATGTTCTTCAGATAAATGATACACGCGGTGGCGATCAAGTTATAATTTCGAGGCACTGAATTAAGGCTATTAACTAACCGCATACGTTAGCCCTATGCTAGTAATTTGTATTTTTGACTTTCATTTAAGGATGTATGAAACCAAATAAACGACTCATTGCTTTTCTATTGATATCTATTCTAGGGATATCGTTTGTTTTCTATGGATACCAAATTGTTTATACACCTAATGTACTGGTTGATAAAACTGATCGGTTATTGGTTATTCCAGAAAATGCTAACTTCAAAGACCTACAAAAAATTCTGTATGATGGAAATTATGTACGCGACTTAGTTTCGTTTAGCTTTTTAGCTAAACTAAATGGGTATGATAAAAATATTAAACCAGGAAGATTTTTGCTGCGCGCCAATATGACAAACCTGGGTGCAATCCGATTTCTACGCGCGGGTAAACAGGAACCTGTAAAGATTACCTTTAACAATATTCGATTACTGCCTGAACTTGCGGAAAAAATTACCCGAAACTTATCGCTTACACCCGAAGAGTTTGAAGCAGCAACCATTCAATTTGTTCTTAACAACCCGCATGGATTTAGTCAGGAAAATATTATGGCGATGTTCATTCCAAATACGTACGAAGTATACCAAAACATAAGTGCCACCCGATTACTTGATCGGATGCATAGAGAATACGAACTATTTTGGAATTCTGCACGAAAAGAAAAAGCAAAAGAAATTGGTCTCACACCTATTGAGGTATATACACTCGCCTCTATTGTTCAAGCTGAAACTATAAAAGCCGAAGAAGCACCTATTATAGCTGGTTTGTATTTAAACCGCTTAAAAACCGGCATTGCTTTACAGGCTGATCCTACACTAAAATTTGCTGTAGGCGATTTTACGTTGAAACGCGTACTCAATGTTCATAAAGAAATAGATTCACCTTATAATACTTATCGAAATGCCGGCCTTCCACCAGGCCCAATAAGTATGGCCGAAATCAGTTCTATCGATGCCGTACTTTACTATCAACCAAGTAATTACTACTACATGTGTGCAAAAGAAGATTTCTCGGGTTACCATAACTTTACCGATGACTACGATGTGCACATGCGCAATGCCGCGCGATACCAAAAAGCACTAACCATCGAGCAACGTAAAGGTGCTGCACTGAAAAAGAAGTAACATGTATACAAGCGAAACAACGGTACGTGTACGCTACGGAGAAACCGATCAAATGGGGTATGTGTATTATGGTCACTATGCCTCTTATTTTGAAGTAGCGCGTGTGGAAAGTTTAAGGCAGCTAGGCATGACGTATAAAGAAATAGAGGCCATGGGTATTATTATGCCAGTGCTCGAAAATAAATCGGTTTATCTGGCACCCGCTCGGTACGATGAACAGTTACGCATTGTTACAACGCTGCGCGAAAAACCAAGTGTACGGATTAAATTCGAGTATGAAATTTTTAATACAGAAGAAAAGTTAATCCATCGGGGAGAAACTTTACTGGTCTTTGTTGATCGAAAAACCAACAGACCGTGTAGACCTCCCGAAGCCATGCAGCAAGCACTATCACCATTTTTTTCCTGATTTGATCCCAGCCAGATGAAGTATAAATTTAAACGTATAATTTTTCAGTGGAACCCAGCTCGATTTTTTATTGCGTGGTTAAAGCGAGTACGATTTAAAAAGCATGAAAATGTATCGCTCTATAAAATCATTCGGATTTTTTTGCGGAATCTAACCAACGATGAAATCCTTGATCGTGCCAATGCCGTGGCGTTTAATTTTATTCTGGCCATTTTTCCAGCCATCATATTTTTGTTTACGCTCATTCCGTATGTCACTAAATTTTTTCCAGAAGTAAACACCATCAGCATCATGGAATTTTTAGGCGACCAAATGCCTGCGTCTATGTATGATGTTATCTCCGCTACGGTATTCGATATTATTAGTATTGAACGCGGAGGATTACTTTCGATAGGTTTTGTACTTTCCATTTATTTATCTACTAACGGTATGCTTTCTTTAATGCGGGCATTCAATGCATGTTATCGAACAGTAGAAAATAGAAGTTGGTTAAAAACCCGTATGATTGCCACGGCACTTACATTTAACCTTACACTAGCGTTATTTCTGGCTATTATTTTACTCATTGTCGGGCAACTAACGTTAAACTACTTAACTAGCCACATGCAAGAGTTTCCGTGGGTTGATGGCTTTACGGTATTTCTTATATTTTTTGTACGCTTTCTTGCTATTTTCATTGCATTCTTTTTAGCCATTTCTACCATTTACTTTTTTGGCCCAGCTATTCATTACAACTGGCGTTTTTTCTCTGTTGGTTCTTTACTCGCTACCATTTTGTCGTTAGTAGTTTCATACGGGTTTTCATTTTACATCACCAACTTTGGCACGTATAATAAAGTATACGGTTCTATCGGTGTGCTCATCGCACTTATGATTTGGATTCAGCTTATTGCTGTTGTGTTATTAGTAGGTTATGAAGTAAACGCCAGCATACATAATGCTGTGCACAACCAAGCGCTGTGGAATGCACGCAGAAAGATAAAAACCCAACATTCAATGGAGTTTAGTAGAAAATAAAAATGCTAACGGAACTTTACAGATTATTTATCCGAAACTGCCTTCTCTCCTTCTTCACTTGATTCTTTGTCTGATCTAATTTTACGAGCATTCTTGCGGATGTTCTCCTTAACGGATTTAGGCATGTAACGCTTCTCTCCCGGCTTAGGGCAATCCCATTCTTCTACTGAAATATGTGATACGATTTTTGTATTGTCTTTAGGGGCTCTCTGCTGACGAGCCGATTCTTCTGATTGTGCCGCACTGGCCATTAATGCATGAGATGAATGGTGAGGTCTATAGGCTGTCGACTTTTTTAACCGTAATGCTTTGTTTGATGGGCATGGAATTAAGCCCGATTGGCAACTGGTAATAAGCAGGAGTAAAATGATAAGCCACCGCATTTGCATAGCATGTACATTTAAGTGAATGACTACCTAAGAATATTTTAGTAAAAACCACTTTTTAATTCAGACTAAACAACGACCAAACTAACTAAATGGTATTCCTTTCGATTAAAATGCCACAGACAATATACTAAACCATCACCAACTCAGATTAATTCCAAAATAAAAATCGCGACTAGTAGTCGAATTGTATGGCGAAATGCCCTATTTCCACGGTCTGCTTAAACTCCACTTCATTAATGGCCCACTGGTCATACTAGTTACTAACGCCATTACCACCAACGAAACAAACACACGCTCATTGATTAAACCGTAATCAAGCGCTATTAATCCCAGAATAATCTCCATGGCTCCTCGAGCATTCATACCAAAACTAGCGGCCAGCGATTCCTTCCAACTGAATCCTCCTAATCGGGTACCTAATCCGCTTCCAATAATTTTACCAGCAAAGGCTATCGCGATAATGACGAGGGTAAGTGTTACATCGAAGTTTACAATGAAGTTTACTTTCAGGCCAATGGCAACAAAAAAGAGTGGCGCAAAAATGTTATTGATAAACTGATGAATAATTTCTTTGGCACGTTCCGACATATGCTCTGAATCACCCAACGCCACGCCAAAAATAAAGGCACCAAAAATGGCATGAATACCAATAAATTCGGTGAATGCAGCGGCCAAAAAACAGATGCCCAACGATATAGACAATACTCCTCCCGGCCACGCTAATTTTTTGTTAATCCAAGGAAGAATACGGTTAAGAATTCCTCTGCCAAGGGTAAGCATTAATGCAGTAAACCCAAGTGTGAGCAGTACAGTATATACCAAAGAAAATTCACGTTGCCCTTGGCCAATCATACCGAGTACAACCGAAAAAATGAGCCACCCAATTAAATCATTGATCATAGCCGATGAGATGACCAGCATACCCATGCGAGTTCGGAAGATACCTAGATCCATTAAAATGCGCGCAATAACTGGCAACGCTGTAATCGCCATTGATGTACCCATAAACAACGCGAAGGCTAAGCGCTGATTACTATTAACCAATCCAAAAAATTCGGGCCAGTAGTATGGAAAAATAAAACCGATAAAAAAGGGAATTAGTAATCCCAGCAAACTGGTAAAAAGAGCCTGCTTTCCTTGCTGTAAAACAATGTGTAAATCAACTTCTAATCCAGCAATAAAAAGTAGCATCACTACGGCTACCTGCACAAAACCATCTAACACCAACGAGGAAGAGCCTACCGGAAAAATAAGTTGAAAACTTTCTGGTGAAATCATCCCCAAAATAGTAGGCCCTAACACAATGCCCGCTATAATTTCTCCTACTACAGTTGGTTGTTTCAGTTTACGTGCGAATTCGGCAAAAAGCCTACCCACCAACAACATTATACCTAACTGCACCAATAAGTGCATTACTTCAAATTGCTTAAGCTTGTCCACGCTTTGCCTCCTTTCTGGGCTGAACGATCAGCAAATTGCAGGGTAAGTCTGCAAATATGTACTCATGGTCGTGTGTAAAAACCCTGTCGAACAACGAAAACCTTCGCGGTGGCGCTCCTACTATTAGCAAGTCTGCTTGCTTTCGCTGAGCAAACTTAGCCAATTCAAAACCAGACTTTCCGGAAACCAGCTTAATATTGATGTGAAGGCCTTGATGGGGAGTTCGCTGTAAAATTCGCTCTACATTATCTACTTCATCGCGCACCAGTTGCTGCCTGAATTGTTCATACTCCTCCTCCGAATATTGTTCAGCAGCCGACATGGTGAGGCCATACATTTTTATTTCGCGTACTACGTGTAACCACTGCGCGTCATCTGCCAAACCAATTTTACACGCTGTTGCCAGTGCATCTTCTACAAACAAACTGTCTTCGGCATTTACAACTACGTTGCGGAAAGGGGAAGGTGTAGATGATGGGTTTGTTAGCATGAGCACCGAACAACGCGCTTTCCGCAAAATCTTACGAGCGATAGTACCCAGATAAAATTGAACAAGATTCTCTTTTTTAAGTGCTCCGGCTATTAACAAATCTACTTTCTCTCTTTTACATACATGTAAAATACGATCTACCGGATCACCCTTTTCCCAAAACACCTCCACTTCACTCGGTTGCAGTCCGGCTGTTGTTAAAGCTTGTTGCAATAAATCTTCTTCGTTTGCGGTGTGTTCACCCACGTGAATAAGTACTAGCGATGTACCCCATGAAGTTTTTAATCGGGTAACTTCTGCCAGCAGTGCTTCCATGCGTGGAGAAAAAGCAATGGCCAAACCGATCTTCTGAAAAATCTTCATACTGTGTTGCCGAGAAAGTTATTGAAATTATTTGGCAGACCTACTACTTCACGAACGAATGGATGCTTTTTTGATTTAGGCCGAAAAACTTGCATGCATAGTCTATCTACGGTATTGGAAAAGTACGGGTAGCAGCATCAACCTACCTTTGTCTCATTAAAAATAGTTAGCATGACCCTCAAGAAACGTGTACGAGATCTGATTATTGGTGAGGATAAATTCATCGAATCGTATGGAGAGTTTAAGCAAGTAATGCTCTCCGGACAATTTGCCATCATGGGCATTGTTCTTTGTCTCTTTTATTTAATCTCGGATATCTTTCAAGAAGTTCATGTTAACATTCCGGTCTTTGTTGGCGCAATCTTTTTTTTATGTCTATCCATTGCTATTCATCGCTATGGCGATCATTGCCTCGCTAATTATTTTTTACTCCCTACTATTAATATTACGGTTTACCTTTTTGCATCGAGCGAATCGCCAAACTCAGGAGCTTTTATATTTTTCATTTCCAATGCTGTTGCCGCATTTGCTGTCTTCAATTATAAGCAGCGATTACTCTCCATATTATTTGCGGTATTTACCTATGTACTTTTTGTGTTCGCATACTTTGTTGATTTCAGCATACTCCCAAAACGCGACTATACAGATGACATGCTGCTATTTTTAGTGGTGGTAAATTTTTCTACCGCTTTACCAGCCACGGTTATGGCAGTTTACTTACTCATTAGTTTAAATCACCACAACGCTTTACAATTAGTGCAGAGCAACAAACTGCTCATAAAAACAAATACGGAGTTAGATCGATTTGTCTACAGTACTTCGCACGATTTACGGGCACCACTCACATCGATTATGGGATTACTTAACATTGCTCAAAATGCTAAAGATGTGCAAGAAGTACAGCGCTACATGGTAATGATGAAAGATCGCATTCATTCGCTTGATAAATTTATAAAAGATATTACCGACTACTCGCGCAACAACCGATTAGAAATTTGTAGAGAAAAAGTAAAACTGGCTGAAATGGCGATGGATGTTTGGGAAAGTTTAAAGTTTTCGCCCGAAGCAGAAAACATTCAGTTTGTTATCGAAATTCCGGAAAACCTCGAAATTGATACGGATAAAAATCGATTAAAAGTGGTAATCAGTAATTTGATATCCAATGCCATACGCTATCATGACCCGCGCAAAGAAAACCGCTTTATAAAATTAAGCTACCGCGTTATTGGCCGTGTATTCTACTTTCAAGTAGAAGATAATGGTCAAGGTATAGCACAAGAAATGCACAGTAAGATTTTTGATATGTTTTATCGTGGTAATGAACAATCAAAAGGATCGGGACTTGGACTATACATTGTTAAAGAAGCATTAATAAAGTTGTCGGGTTCTATCCAGTTAGAATCAGCCCCCGGTCAAGGCACTACTTTTACCGTAAAATTACCGAAGTACTAACACCTGTTAAGTCATTCAAAATTTATGCAGTAACCCGCATGCAAGTGTGGGTTAATATTATCTTTGCGCCCTATGGCGAACCAAGAAGATAACCTGTTTAAAAACGTAATCTCCCATGCCAAAGAGTATGGGTTTATTTTTCCCTCCAGTGAAATTTACGATGGACTAAGTGCCGTGTACGACTACGGCCAAAACGGAGCTGAGCTAAAAAATAATATCAAAGAATACTGGTGGAAGTTCATGACTTTGTTACACGATAACATTGTAGGGATTGATGCCGCCATTTTTATGCACCCCACCACGTGGAAAGCTTCTGGACATGTTGATGCCTTTAACGATCCGATGGTCGATAATAAAGATTCTAAAAAACGTTACCGTGCCGATGTATTGGTGGAAGATGCTCTTGCTAAACTGGAAGAGAAAATTGAAAAAGAAGTAGAGAAAGCAGCGAAGCGTTTTGAAAATTTCGACAAAGCCATGTTTGTTACTACCAATGCACGGGTAGTAGAGTATCAGAAAAAAATTGATGAAACCAACGCCCGATTAAAAGAGGCGATGGGCAATGGCGATATGGCGGCCATGAAACAGTTAATTATTGACTTAGATATTGCCGACCCTGTATCGGGTACAAAAAACTGGACCGATGTACGGCAGTTTAACCTGATGTTCTCTACAGAGATGGGATCATTAGCCGATGACACCAACAAAATTTATTTACGTCCCGAAACTGCTCAAGGTATTTTTGTCAACTTCCTTAATGTCCAAAAAACCGGAAGAATGAAACTACCCTTTGGTATTGCCCAAATTGGTAAAGCGTTTCGTAATGAAATAGTAGCGCGTCAATTCATTTTCAGAATGCGCGAGTTCGAGCAAATGGAAATGCAATTTTTCATTAAGCCAGGCGAAGAAATGAAGTGGTACGAGTTCTGGAAAGAAAGACGTATGAAATGGCACAAGACACTGGGCTTGGGCGATACAAACTACCGCTTTCACGATCATTTAAACTTGGCGCACTATGCCAATGCCGCTTGCGATATTCAGTTTAACTTCCCTATGGGCTTTA
>CAYNKN010000033.1:0-595 GCA_964397805.1 uncultured Chryseolinea sp.
AAAGACGCCATGCCAAGACTCAAGCGATTTCTTTCTGAAGTGTCAGAAGGGCGAGTCCCTCAAACCCTATGGACATATAAAGATGTGGGTCACACACAGGATGCCAAAAAGGAGCTCTTAGAGTATGTTTCTTTCGAAAATACTGAGAATGTATTAAACTCAGTCAAACCAACGAGACTACTGGAGAAAATGATTCAAATAGGCATTGGTAAGGATGATGATGAAATCATATTAGACTTCTTTGCAGGAAGCTGCCCGACTGGACACGCAATATTTAAAAAGAACTTGGAGGACAAACTCAATCGCAAATTTATCCTAGTTCAATTTCCTGAACCATTACCTAAAGATGAGAAAGATGTAAAGACAATTGCAGATCTTGGAAGATCGAGACTCAGGAATTATTCAAAAGAAATTAAAGGAAAAATTTCCGACTGTGGGTTTCTAATGTTAAAGCTAGCCAATAGCAATTTTAAAAAATGGGTAAATTATAATGGTACTTCAATTGACGAACTTGAAAAGGGATTTGATTTATTTAATAGTGCGCCACTAATAGATAAATGGAGTGAGAAAAATCTTTTAATTGAAATCATTTTAC
>CAYNKN010000033.1:605-12992 GCA_964397805.1 uncultured Chryseolinea sp.
AAAATGACTACCCCTTAAATCGGCTTTATCTAGTTCAAGATGAATATTGTGAGCATTGTTTAGTTATCTGCCTGGACAAAGAAATCAAGAAGGATACAATTGATAGAATTAATCTAACAGGAAATGACATTTTTATTTGCCTTGATAGTTCAATTAGCAACGTTGATAAGCTTCGGTTATCTGACAAGGGTTTAATCAAAACCATCTGAGTGCGATGAGTAAATTAAAAATACAATTCGAGTCAGATCAACCGCATCAAATCCGGGCCATAGAAAGCACCGTAAAACTCTTTCAGGGTTTCACCAAAAAACAAGATGGTTCTTGGATGGGTGACGATACCAAACCCAATCTCGATCCATACGAAATGTTGGATGAAAGCTGGCTCTTTGATAATCTCTTGGCTGTGCAGCGAGAGAATGGATTGGTTGAAGATATGTACCTCAACTTTGAAGATGGGTTTGAGTTGATGGGAAATAATTCGTGGCGCTATCCCTACTACACAGTAGAGATGGAAACGGGTACGGGTAAAACGTATGTCTATTTCAGAACCATTCTCGAGTTACGCAAGCATTATGGATGGAACAAGTTTATCATCATTGTGCCAAGTGTTGCCATTTATGAAGGAGTTGTAAAGACATTTGCCATTACGCGGGAGCATTTCAAAACACTTTACGGAAATGAAACGGTAAATCTGATTGAGTACTCAGGTCAGCAGATTAGTAAGTTGCGGAATTTTTCCACCTCTTCAACAGTCGAAATATTATTGATGACGATTGACTCGTTCAATAAAGAGAGTAATGTTTTTTACAAGCCAACAGAGAAACTACAAGGCGAAAAATTACCATATCAATACGTTCAGGATGCACGACCAATTCTAATTCTGGATGAATCGCAGAACTACACCAGTGAGGGTTCAAAAATGGCCCTACGCACACTTCATCCACTTTTTGCCTTGAAGTATAGTGCAACGCCTACCGAGAAAGGAAGAACACGCGAAGAAAATCGGGAGTTGATGAATCGGATGTATCACCTTTCGCCAGTAGAGGCTTTTCGAATGAATCTGGTAAAGAAGATTGAGGTCCTTGGCGTAACCGAACAGAATAATAAGAACGATAACCAGTTATCGTTCTTCGTTCGTGAAGATAAGGCTGGTTATGGATTGGCTCTAGAAGCGAAGCTCAATCTATTAAAGGATGGTAAACTAATTTCGGACACGATTAAACTCCGAAAAGGTGATGACCTCTATGAGAAAACCAAGAACCACAACTTTGAAGGTCTGGTAATTGAGGAGATCAATCGGAAAGATGGTGTAGTGATTTTTACCAATGGCCACAGCTTAAAGGTTACCGAGGGTGGAGAAGTAACACTCTCCAAGGAAGAGATCTTTCGCGTTCAAATCGAGGAGACAATAAAAGCTCACATGAGCAAGCAGAAGGAACTGCTTACTAAAGGTATTAAAGTTCTTTCCCTATTCTTTATCGATAAGGTAGCCAACTACGTAGAGAATGATGGCATCATCAAAAAACTCTTTGATGAGGCTTTCGAGAAGCAGAAAGTAAAATTCCCGTTTTATAAAGGTTGGTCTGCCGAGCAAGTTCGGCAGGGTTACTTTGCCAAGAAGACAGCAAAGAATAAACCCGATCAGTACATCGATACGGCTATTGAAAACAAAACACAAGCAGACAAAGAGTTAGAGAAAGAGGCATACAACCTCATCATGAAAGACAAGGAGCGTTTACTAAGTTTTGATGAGCGCGTCAGTTTCATCTTTGCTCATTCTGCACTAAAGGAAGGCTGGGATAATCCAAATGTTTTTCAAATCTGCACGTTGAATACGGCAACATCAGAAAGAAGGAAGCGACAAGAGATTGGACGCGGATTACGCTTATCAGTAAATCAAGATGGTGTAAGGGTGATAGACGATGGCGTTAACATCTTAACGGTAATTGCTAATGAGAGCTATGAATCGTATTGTGAGCAATTGCAATCTAATTACACAGAAGATGGAGCAACAGCTCCGCCTGCGCCATCCAATGCCAGGAAGACGGAAGCAAAACGAAACGATAGGATCTTCAATAGCGCAGACTTCAAGAAGTTCTGGGCAAAGCTTTGTCAAAAAACAGAATACCAGATACACGTTGAAGATGCACAACTCATCAAAGACTGTGTTCAGAAATTAACAATAGCAAAATACCCAGAACCCAATATTGTAGTAGTGAAAGGAAAGTTTGTGATGACAACTTTCAAAATTACCCTGAAGGAAGTTTTAGTGGGCAGTATCCGGCTTGAGATAATTGTTTCGGATACCGATACGAATGAGAACAAACTAACGAAGTGGTTCAAGAAAGGCGAAGACCTAAGCAAGATTACCAAAGATGATCGACTGAAAGGATTTAAGATTGTTGACTTTAAAGAAGAAGGTATTCACTCTGAAGTAGTCTATGGAGATAAGGGCACCTTTCGGATTAATGAAACACTTGAGTTCACAAGCGAGAAGGGCCAGCAAGCAGATTCTCAATCGCGTCAGGAGGCACAGACCAATTACCCAGTATTCAATTTTATTGAACGTGCCACTCAGGCAACTTCACTGAAGAAGGAAACACTGCTAACTATTTTCAAGAGCTTACCAACTGAAGTAAAGGAGCGGATCTTCAAAAACCTTGAAGGCTTTACCGCTGTCTTTATTGAAACCATTAAGAATACATTGGCAGACCATATTGCCGATAAGATTGAATACAAGCTCACAAAAGAGTTGATGGATTTCGATAAGGATGAAATGTTTCCGGAGTCCAGAAAATATCCGCAGAAAGAATTATTGGAAGGAGCCGAATGGTCTTTGTATGATTATGTTCAAATAGATTCTGATGTTGAAAGGAGATTTATCCAGCATAAACTAAATGAAGACGACAACATTGTTTGCTATTTTAAATTCCCTAACTCCTTCAAAATCCTCATTCCAAAAATCATTCAAAATTACAATCCCGATTGGGGTGTTATACGGTGGGATGATAATAAAGAGTTAAAGCTTGAACTTGTCCGTGAAACTAAAGGTCAGGCCAATCCAAACCTCTTACAGTTCCCTAATGAGTACCGCAAAATCAAATGTGCAGAGAAACACTTTGCTTTAACAGGGATTGATTATAAACAGATAAAAGGAGACGAGAAGAGGTGGTGGTAAATGATTTGGTATGCGAGGCAAAGATATAATCGTAACACAAGATAGTTATGGTGAAGTGGAGTCACTATACATAGCTAATTCTGGGAATCTCGGTCCTTGTATAGCGGTCGGAATATCTATCATAAGACAAAACATAAAGGATATATTCTTCATATTGCAAAGCCATCAGCAAGCAGTTTACCTGATGAATTCTTAGATCATGTAATGAAGGAAACGAAGAACTCCCCTACTTTAAAGGTTTTTGTCTACGGAAGTAGTATCGATAGAATTGATGTAGATGAAGGAATTAAAGAGGCAAAGGAAGATCGAGATTACATAGTCCAGTTAATTAAAGAGAGACTAAAAAATATGAAATCAAGTGGTGTGATGTGGATTCTACTGGCAACCTCGATCTAAATACTGAAACTGAGAAATTCACCTTTCAGTCAACACTAAATGATGAGATGCTTGATGAAAGTGAATAGCGGGCAAAATGGGTTAATAAGGAATTAGAGAAAAGAATTATACCTCAGCAAACAGGAAATGAACAACAGCTTGAAGAAGTCGAAGTTACCGATGAAGTGGAAGGAGATGATTTAGAGGATTAGACTTATAAGTCTTTTGACTTTCCTTTTGCTAACAATAGGGATTGAGTTAGTCCTAACAGAATGATATGAACGATTCATTGAGTTCATTTATTAAAGCAAAAGCATTGATTGACTCTGCTGTGGCAATCAAGTTATTACGCGCCCGTAACTTAGGGCTAATCATGTCTTTTCTACATAAGGAGTTTAAAGCCAATGATCAGGTAACCGTCAATTATCAACAGCTTGTAGTAAGACTTGGTGATTTTCTTGAAGGAATGGAGTATCACGATGAAGATGATGAACTTCAAACCGAGAAACTGATTCTTGACTATGGTGAGAAAGCAAAGCTCTACATCGATCGTTGGATTGACGCTCATTATCTACGGAATGTAATTGATGACACCACAAAAGAACCCTTGGTTCTTCTTTCTAAGCATACTGAAAAAGTCTTTCAGGTTTTTGAAATTTTTAAAGAGAAAGAATTTGTTAGTGCGGAATCCAAATTCAAAGACATCTTCAGTAAGTTGAAGGACATCATCGGTAACGCGAATCCTGACAAGGATAAAAAACTTGTGGAGCTTGAAAAACAAAAACAACAGATTGAGGATGAAATACGAAAAATCAAGGTAGATGGATATGTAAACACCTATGAAGATTTTCAAATTAAAGCACGGTTTGAAGAAGTAAACCGAATGGCCAATGAGTTAGTTGGAGATTTTAAGGAAGTAGAAGATAATTTTAAAGAGATTACTCGGAGGATTTATGAAAGGCAACAGCAAAGCGATTTAAGTAAAGGCAAGCTGCTTGCCGAGACCTTTGATGCTCTCCACGAATTGAAGAGAACTAATCAAGGTAAAAGCTTCTATTCATTTTGGCAGTTCATGCTGGATGATATTAGTCAAGCTGAATTTCAGAAGTTAACTAAGGAGCTTTATCAAGTTTTAGAAGATCGGGAAATTGAAGCCTCATCGCGTTCTCTTCGAAAACTTAAAACGCTACTTCATTTAGCTGCAAGAAAGGTGCTTGATAAAAATGCTGTACTCGCTGACAAGTTAAGTCGTGAAATTGTTGCAAAGGATCAATTGGAAAATAGGAAAACGCGAGAGTTAATGTCTAAAATACGGCAACTCGCAATTCAACGAATTAATAAAACATCCGATAGACCATTTTATTTGGAGATTGATGATTCTCCCAATATATACCTGCCACTTGAGCGAAAACTTGGCGAGAAACCAGAAGTTAATATCTTTTCTACAAATGCGGAACAAGCTTCCTATAGCTCGGAAGAACTTAATGAATTATCAAAGATTTATAGGTCCGATTTAATTGATAAGCGCATTCTTTTAAAGAATATTCAAGAACTACTTCAAGATAAAGATCAGGTAACTCTTCAGGAAGTAATTCAAGCCAATGGTATTTCGAAAGGGCTTGCTGAGGTGCTGGCTTATGTAACGTTGGTTAACACCTCGCCAAAGTATTTTATCAATGACAAGGCAAAGGAATCGATCCTTTTCAATACCCATGAATCAAAGTATATTGAGCTACCGCAAATAATTTTCTCAAAATAGGGCGTATGGAATATCGTAATGCAAACATAGAACCTTATGCAAAATCTGCGAGCCGTCTCCTGCAAGGTCCTGTATTCGAAGACCAGCCTGAAAGCTGGCAAGACATTCGGCAATACCAGGTAGAACTAATCAAATATTTTGAACGCATAGGTCTTGAACTGGTTATCGATAATAGAGACGGGTACGCATATCTTAAGCAGATAGAGCTAGATGAAAATGGAACCACCATTGGATTAATCAGGCGCATACCATTAACATATGAACTTACATTGGTTTGTGTCTTGCTAAGAGAATGGTTGCAAGAATTTGAATCAGATGATTTGGAGACTGCAAATCTGTACATAACGCCCAAACAGTTTCGTGACAGGCTCGAAATGTTCTTCAAAGAAAAAACCAATGAGCTAAAATTTGTGAAGGAGTTAAACAAGCATCTTGAGTCGTGCGAAAAAATGGGATTTTTAAAATCAATTGGTAAGAATGTAACTAACCCAGATGAAGACAGATACGAAGTTAAAAAAATTATAAAGGCAAGGATTACCAACGAAGAATTAAGCCGCTTCAAGCAAATACTAGAAGATGAAATTAAGTCTATTTAGCACGAAATCGAGTGAGTCAGGATTTCGCCTACACAGCTATGAGGTGTGGAATTGGGGAACGTTTGATCATCATTCGTACAAAATCGATCCGTTAGGTGAAACATCCTTATTGACCGGAGCTAATGCATCAGGGAAAACAACCCTAATTGATGGTCTTTTAACACTCTTAGTACCTGAGAGACGTATGCGTTTTTATAACCAAACTGCCGGATTAAAAGGAGAACGCACAGAAGATAGTTATGTACTTGGTGAATATGGAGAAAATGAAGAGGCCGATGGTAAGGAAACAAAGAAACTAAGGCCAGATAAATCAAAAGCTCATTCGGTTCTATTAGCAGTTTTTCAAAATGAATCTCATTTCGTTACACTCGCCCAGGCACGTTGGTTCTCAGGTGCTGATTTGAAAAGATCATTTATTTTATGTCATAAACACCTAACAATCGCCAATGACTTTTCTCAATTCGATAGCAGTGGGGATTGGAAAAAACGACTAAAGCAAAAATACCCCAAACAAGGAAGTAAGGATGTCATACAATTCATGGATACTCCTGTAGAGTATGGAAGGTTAATGAGAAAAGTATTTGGGATGCGTTCAGAAAAAGCCCACACACTTTTTAGTCAAACAATTGGAGTGAAAGTATTGGGAGACCTTAATGAGTTTGTAAGGGTTCAAATGTTGGAGGAAAGAGACGCTGAGACTGAATTTCAAAAGATTAAAAACTATTTTAAAACGCTGAGTGATGCGCATCGGGCGATTGAAAAGGCATATCAACAGATTGAATTGTTAAGACCAATAAGGGAGAAAGCGATCCAATTAAATAAGTTAAATACAGATTTATTAGTTAGTGAGAATAACAAAAGTGCTGCACCATTGTGGTTTGCTCAAAAACGAAAGACATTAATTGAAATATTCACGAATAAGAAAACAGAAGAATCTCTAGCTCTGAACGAAGACAAAGCAATTATTGAAAACGAAATAAGTCATCTTTCTGATCAAGAAAGAGATTTGGACCTTCAAATAAAATCGGATGAAGTTGGGAAGCAAATAAGTTTCTTAGAAAAGAAAAATAATGACCTCACAGAAACTAAAAATGACAGGTCAGAAGAATTAAAACGCTATAACGAAGTAGCAACAAGTCTTGAACTTCAATACAATCCTCAAACGAGGGAGGTATTTGACGAGCAAAGAAGTAATGCGGCTGTTCGTAAAAAGACAGTGGAAAAAGTTTGGGATCAGAACGATCAAGAAAGGATAGACGCTTCATCCCGAAAACAATCACTTACTCAAGATTTCGAGGCAATTTCAAATGAACTCATTGTATTGCGCTCACAAAAGAATAATATAACGGGTTCTGTCGCACGAATCCGGAATGAGATTATATCTCATTTAGGAGTTTCAGAAAAGGAAATTCCCTTCATAGGCGAATTAATACAGGTTCGGAAAAATTCAAAAGAATGGGAATCAGCGATCGAAAGGCTGTTACATAATTTTGCATTAAGACTTCTCATTCCAGTGGAATATTACCAAAGGGTAAATAAGTATGTTCATGAAAACGACCTAAAGGGTAGAATCATCTATCACAAATTCGATAAAAAAGAAATTGCTCCAAGTATATTCAATACGCCAGCCGAAAACGATCTGATTAATAAACTAGAGCTTAAAGAATCACCCTATAAAGAGTGGGTGAAGCAGGAAATTGAAAAGTCCTACAATTATAGCTGTGTTGAAAATGTTGAAGAATTCAGGCTACAAGATAAAGCTATTCTGAAATCGGGTTTGATTAAAAACAAAACTCGCCACGAAAAAGATGACCGTCCAGAGATTCGCAACCCGCAGCAATATGTTTTAGGATGGGATAATAAGGAAAAGATTGCTGCTCGCAGAGAACAGGCTGAGTCAATCAGTAATGAGATAAAGCAAGTTGATCAAAAAATTACTTACCTAAAAAATCAGCAGACTAGGTTATCAACTGAAAAGGAAAATTTGACTCGTTTGATAGATTTCAATTCATTCAAGAAAATTGATTGGTGGTCTATTTCAACTCAAATTCAAGAGAATAAGCAAAGGATTGAAGAACTTCAAAAAACGAATAATAGAATCAATACTTTAAAAAAACAACGCGATACTATTCTTGAGTCGCTAAAGAATAAATCCTCTAAGCTGGAGGACTTAAAGGCCCGGTTGAGAAGTATTGAATCAGAAATTAGCAGTCAATTGCAGAAGTTAAGAGAAGTCAATGAAGTGCTCGACAGTTACTCAGGACTTGAGGTAAAAGAAAAATTAGTGCAGTTTGAAGAAGAGTTTACTGTAGAAGCTCAGGTTGATATCAATTCCATTGATTCACTTGAAAGACAAGTAATTAGAAAGATAAATGACCGAATTGAAGAGCTAAGAAATCAGATTAGAATCGATGCAAGTGCAGTTGAATCGCTCATGAGAATTTTCATTAATCCGTCAAAAGAGATTGCTGTTAAGTTTGAAGACTGGAATACAGATACCCATCGCTTGCGCGAAAGCGCTGAATTCATTGACGATTATGTTGCCCTTTTAGAAAGAATTGAAAAACAGGAATTGGCGGAATACAAACAACAATTCAAAAAGTACCTCAACGAGGAGATGATTACAAAGATGTCAGATTTTCAAACATGGCTTGAGAGACAAGAGGAAGAAATTGAGGAAAATATTGAAATACTCAACAAGTCACTAAGTAAGATAAACTTCAGGCAGGTCCCTCCGACTTTTATCAGCTTACAAGCAGAGAAAGACTATTCACCAAAAGTAAGAGATTTCAAAATTAAGCTGCAAGATTGGAAACCAAATCTTGTCGAATTCGAAAGAACTAAGGATGACTCGATACTAGAAGATAGCTTTAATAAAATAAAAATACTTCTTGACCAATTGACCAATGATGACAATACTAGAAAGGAAGTATTGGATGTTCGCAATTGGTTAAAGTTTAAGGCAGTAGAACTTTATAGAGAAGACACTACAAAGCAATTTCGTTCATATACAGGAACGGCAAAATTATCAGGTGGAGAAGGTGCTCAGCTAACCTATACAATTCTCAGTTCAGCAATTGCTTACCAATTTGGAATTCACTCGGAAGGCATGAATACCAATTCGTTCCGCTTCATCTGCGTTGATGAAGCGTTTAGCAAACAAGATGATGAAAAAGCAAAATTCTTAATGGAACTTTGTAAACAGCTTCATCTTCAGTTAATGGTAGTGTCACCTGCAAAAGCAGAAGAAGTTGCAATAGTTGAACCTTTCATAGCACGGGTTCATTTTGTTCAAAGAAAAGACAATCGTAATTCTGTAGTATTTGATATGCCAATCAAACAACTTCAAGAACATCGGCAACAATATTTAGAGTCGACAAGCTAATGATTACGGTTGCTGAAATAAAGAAGAAGGCTGATAGAATGTATCCGCTATTTTTAAAGGCTGCTCTTCGAGGTGAGCAGTTCTTTCCTAGCGTCTTGCGATCTGATAAAAGTCTATCCGCCAATTTTGGTGATATGAGTAAGGAACTCTCTGCGCTAATTTCCGGCTCTAAAGATCGGAAGGGTTTTGGCTATGTAGTTCAATCGCGTCCCGTAAAGACAAGGAGCCACGGAACACAAGATATTCCCGAATCAATTGTATTTGAGGATCAAGAGAACTACCTACTGTTTATTGGCAAGCTTAAAGAGTTTGATCTCTTCGTTGAAAAATCTAAACTTATCAAGGATACTGTTCCACAACTTGCTTCATGGATGGAACGAAATCCTATTAGTGTAATCAATAATCTATATCAATGGGTAGATTTACTTAAAGTTTGTAGCTGGTTTCTTAATCACTTTGAAAAAGATAGATTTTATATACGAGAATTACCAATCGCTATTCACACTAAATTTATTGAAGACAACAAAGCGATACTTCGCAACTTATTGGATGAACTTATACCGGATAAACTCAACATCAATGAATCTGTATTCGAGAAAAGATTTCACCTCAAGTACGCGGAACCAGAAATCAGATTTAGATTCTTAAAACCATCAGAAGGTGGCTTCACCCCTTATAATGACCTATCTGTTCCTTTGAGTGAATTTATCAATCACTCAATTTCTTGTAAAAGGATTTTCTTAATAGAAAACAAGATGAACTTTCTAACCTTTCCTGAAGTATCAAATAGTATTGCGATTTGGGGAAAGGGTTTCGCTCTTCAAAGCCTAAAGCAAGCAACTTGGTTAAGCAATAAAGAAATTTACTACTGGAGTGATTTGGATGCTCAAGGATTTCAGATGCTTTCACAATTGAGGTCCTATTTTGTGCAGACAAAATCGTTTCTTATGGATGGAAATCTCCTGGAAAGATTTAACGAATTTGTAGTTCAAGGAACACCTGATAAAATTGAAATTCTTAATAACCTATCTGATGGTGAGGCCCTGCTCTTCAATTCTATTAAATCCCAAAATAGTAGACTTGAACAAGAACGTATCCCTCAGTGGTATGTGCTACAGGAGATTCAGGCTATAACCTGATAAAATCATTTCCAATTTCCGGCACTAAATCACAATTGCTGCCAGATTATAGATTTTTAAGGATGAGCAAAAGTTTGCGATAAGTACTGGAAAGTGTGACTTATCGCAATAAAATGCTCATAGGATTAGCTCCTTTATGTCCCCATTGATCTTCTTTAAAATTGTTAGGCTATAGGTATCCACAGTACCTAAAAACAGTAATTTTTAATGAACTTCCACCGTACACCCCCCGCAGGTTAATAACGTGTTCCTACTTCCTTGCCGCAAAAGATCACGCCTCCGTTGTTCGGTGCAGCCGCTCCGCTTGACCCACTTCACATTCCTCACGGCTTTCCTCATAGTTCGCACCGCTTTCGTTTCGTTCCTACACTCAAGCTCTTTGCTCACACCCTAACCCTTGCTCGCGGGACTCATTCCGCTCCGTTCCATTCGCCCTTGGGCGGCTCGCAAATCCGACAAGGCCAGCGCATAACTGACGCACAGGGAAGTTAGATTTTGAACATTTTGTTGGTCGGAAGTGAAAAACCAAGGTTTTTATGATGTATTAGTTTCTATGCATGATAGCTTTATCATGCATAGTATTTATCATTATCTTTACATGATAACTGAATCAGGTATAAACGCTTTACATGAAAGGTTCTGCCGAAAAACCCTATAACAACCTACCTGCACTGCCCCCGAAACGGGAAAAAATTGAAACCGTAAAAGTGCTGCGGCAATTGGTAAAATCATCCGTTGCGCTTGCGGAGTTAAAAGGTTTAGCGTCAACGTTACCCAACCCCTCCATTCTATTGAATGCCGTTATTCTTAAAGAAGCAAGAGCCAGCTCCGAAATTGAAAATGTAATCACTACACAGGATAAACTTTACCAGGCACTTTCTGCCAAAGGCATGGAACCAGATCCGGCCACGAAAGAGGTACTGCGCTATCGGGAGGCGGCATTGTTTGGATTTAACTTTATTAAGCAAAAGGGTTTTTTAAGTACGAATGCGATCATCAACATTCAAAAAATTCTGGAAGAAAATAATGCCGGTATCAGAAAACTTCCTGGCACTGCATTGAGAAATGCCTCCACCAACAAAGTCATTTATACACCACCTGATGACCATGAGGTGATTTTAAAACTCATAAAGAATTTAGAAGAGTACATGAATGAACAAGATGATATTTCACCCCTCATCAAAATGGCTGTGCAGCATTATCAGTTTGAAAGTATTCATCCCTTTTATGACGGCAATGGTAGAACAGGAAGAATCATTAACATACTTCATATCATTCTTAATGATTTATTAGAAAGTCCGATTCTGTACTTAAGTGAGTACATCATTCAAAATAAAGCAGACTATTACCGGCTCCTTCAGGAAGTTCGAACAAATGACAAATGGGAAGATTGGATTCTGTATATGCTAAAAGGCGTAGAGAAAACCTCGCTTGAAACAATTGAACAGATAAAAGCAATTCAAAAACTTTTCAACAGTACACAGGAAAAAATCAAGAAGGAAGCGCCCAAAGCCTACGATAAAGAACTGATAGAAATTCTATTCGAACATCCTTACTGCAAGACAGAAATTTTAACCTCTCGATTGAATATCTCCCGCATCACGGCATCCAAATACCTGAAGCAATTGGAAGGCATAAATGTCCTTAAGTCTAAGCAAGTCTGGAAGGAAACACTTTATATTAATACCCGTCTGTTTGATTTACTGAAAAAGTAAGTATCCTTATACTAAAATTAAAGTAGCGGAGAAAGCAAAACAGACTCCATTAGGTAATCCATTGAAAAATGCCGGTGATGAGGGTGGTGAGTTTGTTTTTTATAAACAGAAATAAATGAAAGTATAAAGTGTATTTATCATTTAAAAAACTTTACCCAACACTATAAAGAAACTTGTTCGCTAACATTAAAAATCAAAATAAAAAACTAATCACGGTGGCAATCGCTTTCTTTCTCAATA
>CAYNKN010000033.1:13002-15986 GCA_964397805.1 uncultured Chryseolinea sp.
CAATAAGATAAATACTACATTTACGTCAGAAAAAATCTCTTAATAACCTGTTGTGCACCAACATTTGCGAATAACAACTTCACGCGTAAAGGCTCAACAAAGCTCGCAATGAATAATTCTTAAACATCCCTTATTTACTACTTACTATCTATGAAACAATTTCTATCTACACTGTTAGCCCTATTATGTATTCAGGTGGCTTATGCCCAATCATTAGAAGTTCAACTTGGGCCTGTACTTGACCCGAAGGAAATACGAAAGGAAGTAGAGATGCCCCGAATGGTATTACTTACTCCATTCAACAATTTCTCCTATTCTACCTCTTTGTTTTTCAACCCTATACAAAAGAAAACCTTTAGCGGATTTGGCGTTCAAGGAAAATCATTCTACTTCGGGGTGATGGAAAACTACCTAACGTATACGGGTATTAAAAAACTTACCTCCGAGAATATCAATGAAGAGGTGAAGCTAAATGCCTTTATTATCATCAATAATAAAATGTATGTATTGTATAGTCTTAAGTTTCCGAAGCAAGATGGTTTCTCTGTATATGTGAATGAAGTAAGTGCCGACATGGTAGTATTGGGAAGCCCTATTGTATTACAAAGCTATAAAGACCTGGATGCCTATGGAATGAATATTCATGTAAACTCTTCGGAGGATAAAAAGTACATGCTGATCACCAGACTTTTTAATACCAAAAAGAAAGAGACGCAAAAGTTAGAATGCAAAATGATTGACGATTCGTTTTCGGAGGTATGGTATCAGCGCATCGAGACAGAGAATACGGGCACTGAGTTGAAGGTTCATTCACTAAAAGTGGATAACGAAGGAAACATGCATGCGTTGGTAGAATTCGAAAAAGACAAACTAAATAAGCCAACTGTTTATTCTCACTTCTGGAAATCTAAATCACTGAACGTATTCGAACCTGGATTATCTACAGGCGAGAATTTTGGAACCAGACTACAACTCTTAAAAGGAAGTGATCCCTACATCGTGGGGCTGAATGAAGAGCAGAAACAAGTTAAATACTTTGTTAACCGAATTAATACACAATCTCAAACGCTTGAAAAGTTGGGATCAGAACTTATGCCCGAAGACTTTAAAAAAGTTTCAAATTTCAGTAAATTCCAAACTAAAGATTGGGGGGTGGCAGACATGGTTACGCTTGAAAACAATGTGATGGTTGCCTCCATCGAGGCGATCGTGGTCGATCCAAAATACGGACAACATCATAGCTATAACACCTACCTTTTTGCTTTCAAACCCACTGGTTCGCAGACATGGGCTCGTACTATTCAGAAAAAACAAATTACTTTACCCGGATTCGCAGGTCACTTTCTTATTCCTGCTAAGGAAAGTGTATTCGTTGTATACAACGATATTGCCGATAATATTTCCAAGAATCCAGACATCGCTAAAGTTGATGTTCTTTATGCAAAAAATTCGATGGCAGTAGTTCAAAAGATTGATTCGAATGGCAAGGCAACTAAATTTCAGTTAACCAAGTCCAAAGATTTTGATGGGTACGCTTTGAGCTTTCAAGCTTTGGGGAAAATAGAAAAAGGACTTTATTTCAACACCGCCATGAAAAGAAATGGTGTATACTCTGTTGACTCCAGAAGTTTAACAATTAAAGTGGTAGAGTAATAACTCTTAGCCTATAGAGAAAATTTTTTTGGTAGAAAGCAGCAACTGTAAAGAGTATCGTTTCTAAAAAAAGGATGGCAAAGAAATCTATTACCTCAACGATGATCTCATACGCATTCTAGAAGGATAACAAAAGTAATAATCACTCTACACAAACCATTTTACAAAACCTTCTCAGCCGATTTCCAAATGGATTCATCATACTCAATACCTAATCCATTTCTATTCGGAATGGTGATGATACCTTTATGTATTTTAATTTCAGAATGCCATGATGGAATTTTTTGTCCGGAATTGTAAACGCATTCTTGCAAACCCGTTAGGTTCGGAATTAATGCCGCTACTTGCCAAAAGGGAGCAATAAGCGGATCTGCTTTTGGCGTATGGGGTGCCATCCCCTTTCCGCCATAAAGTCGAGCAATTTCGGCTACGTGCAAAGTGCGGAGGATACCACCATTATAATACAGATCTGGTTGTAGTATATCGTATACATTAGTTTGTGCCAACCTTCGAAAGCGATATAAACTGGTATCCTGTTCACCACCAGCTAGCTTTACCGTTGTCAGCGCCTCAGTCACTTTTCGCATTCCGTCTTCATCTTCAAACTGGCAAGGCTCCTCAAAAATTTCCACACCATAATCTGCCAACAATCGTCCGGTTTCAATCCCTTCTTCCGGAGTATACGAGCCGTTTGCATCTGCATAAATAGTAATGGCATCACCTAATCTTTTTCTTAATGTAGGAATGTACCGTTTTGTTTGCGCTGCATTTTCTTTTGTGTTTATCATGCGGCCACCAATTTTAACTTTTACACCTCGTGCGCCTGTAGCTGCCAGTTTACCCAACAATTCATCGGCAATTTTTTCCGGATCGCCCTCACGATTCCAATCAGAAATATAAACTTCGTATGCCTGCCGTAAAGGTTTTCCTAACAACGTGTACACGGGTTGTTGCTTAGTCTTTCCCAACAAATCCCATATCGCAATTTCTACTGTACCAATACAATTCCACAACGGCATACCAGCGTACTTATAATTACTATTTAGTTGATATGCATTTTCAACAAGCTGAGGTAGATCGCGCGCATCTTTATTTACAAAGTGCGGAACAACCAAACCTTTTAGCAAGGAAGTAAGATGTTGCATACGATCGTTACACTGCGTGACACCTTTCGTGCCCAGCGCAGAGGTTACCACCAACATAAATTGTCCTTGTGTTTTAAGTAGCTCGATTGAACGAATGAGCAGCGGCTCTTTGAACACAGTCGTCAATGGTGGAAATGACCAAGTAGGTAAGTCAGTAGTTGAATTCTTTATTGAATTGATTTCAGG
>CAYNKN010000034.1:0-15864 GCA_964397805.1 uncultured Chryseolinea sp.
GTTCTAATGGATTGGCGGTTAGGTTCGAAGAAATAATCGGACTCTGATTTCCCGGTAGGATTACACCTAAATTAAAAACCATGATATCGGGTTGATAGAGATTGCACTCATCAACATCGTCCAATAGTATTTTAATTTCGAATTGTGTTTTCTGACTGAAGTTGTAGACATCACAACGGGTGTCCCAATCGAGGCGCGCTTCGTAGCGCCCATTTTCATTTTTTAGTTGCGTGATTGCCATACCGTAGTCACTCAACGAGAAACCATCTGTTATTACCCCTACGATTAACTGATCACCATCGGCATCTTCTCCAACAATGGGCCACGAGCGGATATCACCTTCGTTTAACACGGCAGTAACATCGGGCGTTAAAAACTGTGCTTTATTATTAGGTGGTGGCTCTATGTTAACTGTAACTTTTAAGGTGTCGGATAACGGAAGGCTACACGCATCGTCATACGCAATAATAGCAACCTGAAAGGGGCCATCTAAATACGGGCACTTGTCGAAGCAAATTTTAAAATCGGCAGTACTGCCGTTAACCAGGGTAGCCGTTGTAATGGGTGGAAGTATATCGCGAATGTCTTTTTTGAAACCAATGGGTATAGCCCTAATCTTTACACGTTCCGTGAAATTATCATCTTGTTTACTGGCGTCCGGATCAGACACCTGAATTTGAATGCACCGGTCGCTATCGGCAACAGTATTGCTAAACGTTACGGCCATGGTATTGTCGTGTGTATAGGTAGCATCCGTAAGTTTCTTTCCTACTATTTGTGGTGGTTCAGCCTGCGGACAAACATCTACCACGAGCATCTGAAAATCGCGCCTTACTTCGCCAATTTTTATACCATCACGAAACTCTTCGCAACGCACAGCAAAAACAAATAGCCCTTGAAGAATAGGTGTGGCTGTTAAAAAACCATCGGTACTAATTCGCAGATCGGGAGCTCCGGCAATAATGTTGGTTAAACTAAAGGGCGGTCGCCAGGTAACAACTGGGTAAGGTTTGGGTAGCAGCGGTGGTATTGCAGCTAAGGTATGCGTACTTAAAGGAGTAACAATGGAGTAGGCTAACGAATCACCATCATCATCAACACCAGCAAAATCTACATAGTACGGTTTGCGTGGGCAGGCGTAGTCGTTAAGTGGAGGGAACAAACGAGGCGATGAATTAATAAATGGCTCGCCATTTTTTACGACAGGTGGAAATTCTAAATAAAATGTTTGGCCTGCAGCGCGATTACTAAAGGCAGGGTCTTCACTAAAAATATTGGTGATGGTATAGTTTCGGCAGCAGCGCTCCCAAATAATATAGTATCCGTCTGGGTCATTGTATCGGGTATCCGATAGGGTAATGGTTGTGGTGTAGGTTAGTTTAGAAGTAACAATTTCACCTTTTGAACATTCAGGCTGGGTATAATCAACATTGGTTTCTGAAGGAAAAGAAAAATCGACATAGGTCATAAATGCATTATCGCTTTTGCGAAAAATGGCTGTTCGGATGTTTAAATCCTTGGCTCCCGGACTACCATTGAGTTGATCGAAGTATAAGATGAGGTTAATGCGGTATTGATTACCACTGATGTGAACAACCTCAAACTCTCCACCCACAATGTGTGAGGCCATTACCGGAAAAGCCAACACACATAAAAGAACTAGAATTATCCTTTTCATACCCGTCTCTAAGAGGTTAAATATAGAGATATTGACTGTAGTAGAAAACATTCAAATAGGTATAATTTGCCGCTGTATAATTTACTTTTGAACCCAAATTGGGTTTTAAAACCATTTTCATGAGAAAAGGCGATATTCTGGAAAACATTGTAATCGAAAGTATGGCCGCTGAGGGCAACTGTGTGGCGCGTTTAGATAACCTTGTACTCTTTATTAAAGGGGGTGCTCCGGGCGATACTGTGGATGTTCGCTTATCTAAAATAAAGAAGTCTTTTTTGGAGGGTAAAGTCATTTCCATCAAACAAAACTCGCCTATACGTACAGAGCCATTTTGTAGACACTTCGGATTGTGCGGAGGTTGTTCGTGGCAGCACATAAATTACGCTACGCAATTACAGTACAAACAACAGCAGGTAGCCGATAATCTGGAACGCATTGGTGGCCTGTCATTTCCTGCGATTCAACCTATTTTCCCGTCAGCAAAAACGCAATACTACCGTAATAAGCTCGACTATACATTTTCTGCGCAGCGCTGGCTTACGCCCGAAGAAATGGAGGTGCAGAAAACAAAACCTGTAGAAGAGCGCTACAGCGAACCGCATCCGGCTTTAGGATATCACATTCCTCGTAAATATGATTTAGTGTTTGATGTGCAAACGTGCTACCTGCAACCCGATCCATCTAACGCTATTCGGTTAGCGGTTCGCGATGAAGCCATAAAAAACAACATTCCTTTTTTTGATCTGCGAAAGCAAACAGGTTTTTTAAGAACGATTACCATACGCACTACTGCCCCTCCGGCTCAAACTGGCAAAGCCGCTGAAGTAATGATTATTTTACAAGTAGCGGGCACTAACATGGCGTGGACTGAAATAATTTTGAAACGCCTTGAAAATGATTTTCCGCAAATCACTTCTTTTTTTTATGTGATCAACGAAAAACGAAACGACACCTTTCACGATCTCACCATGCATTGCTGGAAGGGGAATCCATACATTACCGAATGGATGCCGAAACCTACAGGCGAGGGGCTGTTACAGTTTCGTGTAGGGCCAAAATCGTTTTATCAAACCAATTCACAACAAGCTTTCGAACTGTATAAAATGGCGTGGCACTTGGCTGCGTTAACAGGCAACGAGTTAGTGTACGATTTATACACCGGCACGGGTACTATCGCCAACTTTGTTGCGAGCGATGCGCGGAAAGTAATTGGGTTAGAGTATGTCGCCTCAGCGATTGACGATGCACATGTTAATGCGCAGATCAACGCTATTGCTAATACTGATTTTTTTTCGGGCGATATAAAAGATTTGTTAGACGAAGATTTTTTAGCGCAACACGGTAAACCCGATGTGGTAATTACCGATCCGCCACGTGCGGGCATGCACGAGGCTGTTTGTAAAATGTTACTTCAGGCTGCTCCCGAAAGAATAGTATACATTAGTTGTAATCCGGCTACACAAGCACGCGATTTGGCTATACTGGCAACACACTATACAATTACTAGTGTGCAACCTGTTGATATGTTTCCACATACTACGCATGTTGAAAACATTGTTGCATTAAAAAGAAAATAGAATGAGAATGTGTTGGCAGTAAGTGAAAGAGCCAACAAACACTTGTTCTTGATAAAATTTTTTTGTCGTTCTACTTGAATCCTTTCTACAAAAGACTCAACATCGCAGGTTTAAAATATAACTATGCGACAACGACTACTCAGCGAAGGGGCCAATGAACTGAGTTACGAAATACGGGAGATCGTAAAGAAAGCTGATCAGCTTAAAAAAATCGGTTTGCCTATTTCCTGGGAAAACATTGGAGACCCGATTCAAAAGAATCATAAGTTACCTTCATGGATAAAAGATATTATTGCCGACTTAGTTCAGCAAGATGATGTCTACAGCTATTGCCCTTCGAAAGGTATGCAGGCCACGCGCGAGTTTCTGGCTGCGCAAACCAACGCATTGGGTGGTGTACAAATTACAGCCGAGGATATTTGTTTCTTCAATGGGTTGGGCGATGCTATTTCAAAAGCGTATCAGTTTTTAACGCATACTTCGCGCGTTATTGGTCCTTCGCCAGCCTACTCAACCCATTCTAGTGCCGAAGCTGCGCATGCTAATCACGAACCACTTACCTATAAACTTGATCCGAATAATCATTGGTATCCGGATGTTGACGACCTCTATAATAAAGTAAAATACAATCCCAATATTGTGGGTATCCTCATCATCAATCCCGATAACCCAACGGGTATGGTATACCCATTGCCAATCTTGAAAAAGATTGTGGCCATTGCCCGCGAGTTCAATCTTTTTTTATTGGCCGATGAAATCTATTTAAACATTACCTACAATGGTGCGCGTGCTTATGCGTTGGCAGAAATCATCGAAGATGTTCCGGGTATTTCCATGAAGGGTATCTCGAAAGAATTACCCTGGCCGGGTGCACGTTGCGGGTGGATGGAGTATTACAACCGCCATCACGATGCAGACTTCAATCGGTTTTGCCAGGCGCTTGATAATGCCAAGATGATTGAAGTGTGTTCTACAAAATTACCTCAACTGGCTATTCCAAAAATTTTTGGTGATGTACGTTTTAAAAGCTATCGCGAAGAAACAAATGCCAACATTGGTAAGCGTAGTAAAATTATTGCCGACATATTGCACACCGTACCACAACTTACCTTCAACGAAACCTTTGGTGCTTTTTACAACACGATCATTTTTAGAGAAGGTACATTAAAACCACATCAACACCTGGCGATCGAAAATGTGGAAGCAAAAAAATTAGTCGATCAGTGGGTAGCACAACCCATTCCGTTAGATAAACGATTTGTTTATTACTTGCTTGCTGCAAAAGGAGTTTGCGTAGTACCGATCTCTTCGTTTTGTTCAGAGCTTCAAGGTTTTCGAGTTACACTGTTAGAAGAAAATGAGGAGATCTTGGTGAAAACATTTACTGCTATTCGCGATGGTATTGTTGAGTACTTAGCTTCTTAAATATAGGGGTTAATCGTGCGGAATAATTTAGTGCAAAACTGTTTATGCTACCGCGATAAGAGATAATGATTTTGAACAAGTGCGTAACGCATTTACAACTGGTTTGCGCGTTTAAAGTATGCTGGTGAAGTGTACTTCTTTTAGAGAGAAGTGTAGTAAACTGAAAATAATAACAAACACCTGTAAGTAATACCTAACATTCGTTTTTAGGCTAAAATCAAATATTTTTTACAATTCGCTTGAATGGTAATCAATAATTTGTGACAATTGTACCAGCACAAAATAATATGTTGAAAAACACTTTAACCACAACCGTTTTACCAAGCTTGAATGAAGCGATAAACCGCGTATTTGTGCTCGTCATCCTTCTGCTACTTATTATTAATAAACCCGCGGGGGCGATGATGCTGTAATTAACTTTTAAAAAATTAACAGACCGCCCCGATAGCCTCGGGGCGGTTTTGTTTTATATAGACTAACACAAACTAACAATTGTTATATGTACTACTCGAAAGACACCATTTTATTTTTGAATGGTAAGTTTATTAAGGCAGTCGATGCGCACACCGATCTCTATAGCCAAACACTACATTATGGCTTTGGTGCATTCGAGGGCATACGTGCTTACCAAACCATGAATGGTGTAAAAATTTTTAAGGCACACGAACACTTCGAACGGTTAAAACAAAGTTGTGCATTGGTGGGAATTCCACTGGAATATGAAACCGAAGAACTCGTTCAGATTTCTTATCAGATACTCAAGAAAAATAATTTATCGGATGCCTACATACGCCCCTTAGTTTACTGTGGCCCGAATATGACACTCACGCAAACACAAGAAGTATTTTTAATGATTTGTGCCTGGGAGTGGGATAAGTATCATGGCGATAAACAATTGAAGTTGTGTATATCTTCATACCAGCGCCCCAATCCGAATTCGTTAAAGATGGAAGCGAAAGTAACGGGTCATTATGTAAACTCGATACTGGCTACCAGCGAAGCGAAAGTGCGCGGATACGATGAAGCACTAATGCTCGATATGAACGGCTTTGTTGCCGAAGCACCTGGGGCGAATTTCTTTCTAGAAAAGGATGGTGTGTTGTACACGCCTTCGTTAGGACATATTCTACCGGGCATTACACGCCAAACGGTAATTAATATTTGTCATGAGTTAGATATCCCGGTAAAAGAAAAACAAATACGTGTCGAAGATTTAGAAGGTGCCGATAGTGCATTTTTATGCGGCACAGCGGCTGAGATTGTGGGTATCGAATCAATTGATGCAAAGCCTTTCGCTATGCCGTGGATTGATACTGTAAGTAATACGGTGCAGGAAGCGTATAAATGTCAGGTGCTGGAGAAATCATTTAGCTACGTCATCATCTAACACAACCAGATGTTCGGGGAGGTGAAGTGCCTCAGTATGCACTTCTCCATTCCTCGTTATAACTAACTATCCTTACGGACAGACATTTTTTAAACGATAACATGGAATTAAATAAGTATAGCCGTACCGTTACACAAGACACTACACTGCCTGCTGCGCAGTCGATGTTATATGGAATTGGACTAACCGAAGAAGATCTTAAAAATGCACAAGTTGGTATTGTGAGCACAGGGTATGATGGCAATACCTGTAACATGCACTTAAACGATTTGGCGAAAGAAGTAAAGACAGCCGTTTGGAGTAATGAGTTAGTGGGATTGATTTTTCATACCATTGGTGTGAGTGATGGTATCGCTAACGGCACCGAAGGTATGCGCTACTCATTGGTGAGTCGCGAAATTATTGCCGACTCTATTGAAGCCGTATGTGGTGCACAACATTACGATGCACTTATTGCGGTAGTAGGCTGTGATAAAAATATGCCGGGCTCTCTCATTGCGATGGGACGCTTGAATCGACCTGCGATTATGGTGTATGGCGGAACAATTGCCGGTGGGCATTGGAAAGGACAAGAACTAAATATCATTTCCGCATTCGAAGCACTGGGTCAAAAAATGGCCGGCAACATTACGCCAGAAGATTTCAAAGGTATTGTTCAAAATTCTTGTCCGGGTGCAGGTGCGTGCGGAGGTATGTATACGGCAAACACGATGGCATCGGCCATTGAAGCGTTAGGGATGGCATTACCCTACTCGGCATCAAACCCTGCTTTGAGTAAAGAAAAATCAGTTGAATGTGAACAAGCAGGTAAAGCCATTAAACGTTTGCTGGAGCGCGACTTAAAACCGCGCGATATCATGACCAAAAAAGCATTTGAAAATGCAATTACGATCGTGATGGTGTTAGGCGGATCAACCAACGCAGTGCTTCACTTAATCGCGATGGCAAAATCGGTTGGTGTAGAAGTAACACAAGAAGATTTTCAGCACATCTCGGATAAAACACCATTGATTGCCGACTTAAAACCAAGTGGTAAATATTTAATGGAAGCCCTTCATAAAATCGGAGGTGTTCCAACAGTGATGAAGTATTTGTTAGCGAAAGGATTTATTCATGGCGAGTGCATAACTGTAACAGGAAAAACCCTAGCCGAAAATTTACAGGAAGCACGAACACTTGATTTCACTACACAAGATGTAATCTATCCGTTGGAGAAACCCATCAAAGCAACTGGTCATTTACAAATCCTATATGGAAACCTGGCAGCGAAGGGATCAGTAGCAAAAATTACCGGAAAGGAAGGAGAGAAGTTTAGTGGTCCTGCCCGTGTTTTTAATAGCGAGTATGATTTGAATGCCGGTATTTCAGACGGAAAAGTAAAAGCCGGTGATGTTGTCGTGATTCGCAACGTGGGGCCTAAAGGCGCACCGGGTATGCCCGAGATGCTCAAACCTACTTCGGCTATTATGGGAGCCGGGTTAGGAAAAAGTGTAGCACTTATTACCGATGGAAGATTTTCCGGAGGGTCGCATGGGTTTGTCATTGGCCACATTACACCCGAAGCATATGACGGTGGCTTAATAGGCTTAGTAGAAGATAATGATCGAATAGAAATTGATGTGCTTGCGCGTACTATCAATTTGTTGGTGGATGAAGAAACACTGGCAAAGCGAAAACAAGCTTGGGTACAACCTGCATTAAGAGTGAAGAGTGGAGTATTATTGAAGTATGCGAAACACGTAAAAACGGCAGCTGATGGATGCGTTACTGACGAAGACTAAAACAGCGACAGAAGCTATCTCCAAGATGGAAGTAGCTCCCGCTAAAATGATTACGGGTTCCGAAACCTTATTGCGTTGCCTTGTGGCAGAGCAGGTAGATACACTATTCGGTTACCCCGGTGGTGCGATCATGCCGGTGTATGATGCGCTGTATGGTTATGCCGATAAGCTAAAACATATTTTGGTGCGACACGAGCAAGGTGCTGTACATGCGGCACAAGGGTTTGCGCGTGTGTCGGGTAGGGTAGGTGTTGCATTAGCAACGTCTGGGCCAGGCGCAACGAATTTAGTGACGGGTTTAGCCGATGCGTTGATTGACTCTACACCTATTGTGTGTATCACCGGTCAGGTGTTTGCGCATTTATTGGGTACCGATGCTTTTCAGGAAATTGATGTGATCAATACCACCATACCACTTACGAAGTGGAATGTGCAGGTAACCGAAGCAAAAGATATTGCACCCGCTATTGCAAAAGCATTTTATATAGCACGTACCGGACGACCAGGCCCCGTGTTAGTGGACATTACCAAAAATGCGCAGAATGAAATGATCGAGGAAGCTGAATATGTTCCGTGTCATAGCATTCGTACCTACAAACCAAAACCTGCGCTGCAACCAGCACAAATAGCTGATGCAGCCGCGTTGATTAACAGTGCGAAGCGTCCGTACATCTTAGCCGGACAAGGTATTTTGTTATCCGGTGCCACGAACGAACTTATTGCATTTTCAGAGAAGACTGGAATACCGGTAGCCTCTACGTTGCTTGGTTTAGGCGGTTTCCCTGCCGATCATCCAAACTATGTAGGCTATTTAGGTATGCATGGAAATTATGGCCCCAATGTTAACACGAATGAATGCGATGTACTCATTGCCGTAGGCATGCGCTTTGACGATCGTGTTACAGGTAATGTAAGTAAGTATGCCAAGCAAGCTAAAGTTATTCATATTGAAATTGACCGTGCGGAGATCAATAAAATTATTCCGGCCACAGTAGCTGTTCATGCCGATGCGAAAGAAGCACTCACCGCACTAATCCAACAATGCGAGCCTAAACAATATCCAGAGTGGATTAACAGTTTCCATAAACTAATGGATATTGAATTTGAGAAAGTAGTGAAGCACGAGTTTAATCCTACCGGCCCATTGATGATGGCCGAGGTCATTCACCACTTATCACAAATGACAAACGGTGAAGCCATTATTGTTACCGATGTAGGGCAGCATCAAATGACAACATCGCGCTATTACGAATATAAAAATCCACGCACCAATGTAACATCAGGAGGAGCGGGCACCATGGGCTTTGCGTTACCCGCAGCCATTGGCGCGAAGTTAGGTATGCCTGTACGACAAGTGGTAGCAGTGATTGGTGATGGTGGATATCAAATGACCGTGCAAGAACTCGGCACCATTATGCAGTATAAAATACCCGTGAAGATATTGGTATTGAATAATAACTTTTTAGGAATGGTACGCCAATGGCAACAACTTTTCCACGAAAAGCGGTATTCGTTTACCGAAATGTCTAATCCAAATTTTGTGAAGTTAGCCGAAGCTTACGACATAAAGGCACGGAAGGTAGAGAAGCGCGAAGATTTACAAGAAGCATTAAAAGAAATGCTGGATGCAGAGACATCATTCTTTTTAGAAGCAGTAGTAGGTAAAGAAGATAATGTATTTCCGATGGTACCTGCCGGAGCAGGTGTGGCAGAAGTTATTTTAGAAATTCCTAAAAAGTGAATGATCACCGTATGAAATCGCCTTACAAATACGCTATACTTAACGGCATGTTAGTTAATGCGATTCCATGTGACTGCTAAGAAATAAATACTAACACATGAAACAAGAATTTACACTGGCCATACATTCGGATAATAATTTTTCTGTGCTGAATAGAATCGTTAATATTTTAAATCGAAGAAGAGTACGTATTAAAAAATTAATGGCGCACGAAAATGAAAACGATTTTACACGGGGTATGGCGTTAATCTTGGTTTTTACTACACCCGATCTCATGGAGAAAGTAAAACATCAACTTGAAAAACTTATTGAAGTAGAGCAAGCACTTTATTATGAAGGAAGCCATGCATACATCGAACTAAGTGTAAAGCACACCGAAGTAATTGCATAACACGAATAAAATCCAGACACAAACAAATAAACTGTAAACAATTAAACTCAATACAAATGGCACAAATCAATTTTGGCGGAACCGTAGAAGATGTAGTAACCCGCGAAGAGTTTCCAATGGAAAAAGCATTGGATTATTTAAAAGATGAAACGATTGCTATTATCGGATATGGTGTGCAAGGGCCTGCACAAGCATTAAACTTGCGTGATAACGGATTCAACGTAATTGTTGGACAACGTAAAGGCTCGAAGACTTGGGACAAAGCTGTTCAACATGGGTGGATTCCTGGTGAAACATTATTCGAAATTGAAGAAGCTGTTAAGAAAGGAACAATCGTTCAGTTTCTACTTTCAGATGCTGGTCAGATTGCTTTGTGGCCAACCATCAAACCACACTTCACAGCCGGTAAAACATTATATTTCTCTCACGGATTTGGTATCACCTTCAACGAACAAACAGGTATTGTTCCTCCAACGGATATCGATGTAATTCTGGCGGCTCCAAAAGGATCGGGTACTTCTGTTCGTAGATTGTTTTTACAAGGTAAAGGTATCAACGCGAGCTATGCCATATTTCAAGATGCAACGGGTAATGCAAAAACAAAAGCTATTGCATTAGGTATTGGTGTGGGTGCAGGATATTTGTTTGAGACTGATTTCAAAAAAGAAGTGTACTCTGACTTAACAGGCGAACGTGGTACGCTAATGGGTGCTATCGCAGGTATCTTCGAAGCACAGTATGAAGTGTTGCGTGCGAATGGTCACTCACCATCGGAAGCCTTCAACGAAACAGTAGAAGAACTTACACAAAGTTTAATGCCACTTGTTGCAGAAAACGGAATGGACTGGATGTTTGCTAACTGTTCTACAACAGCACAACGCGGAGCATTAGATTGGATGAAGAAATTTAAAGCGGCCACACTTCCAGTATTTCAGGAATTGTATAAGAGCGTTGCTACGGGCGAAGAAGCAAGACGTACGATCGACACGTGTAGCAAACCTGATTACCGCGAGAAGCTTGCAGAAGAATTAAAAGAAGTACGCGATAGCGAACTTTGGCAAGCAGGTGCAGCGGTCCGTTCACTCAGACCAGAGAAGAATGCTGTTGAAGCAAGTATGATCAACTAGATCATGAAAGTTGGCGTCAACGATTTGAAGTACTGTTAATCGTTGACGCCTTACTATACTCTCCATCATTGATCAACCATGACAAAAACTATCTTACATTCACTGGATATCAACGCAGCAGCCGAGGTTTTAAAATCGGTGGTGTTAAAAACACCGTTGCAGTTTCATCGTAAACTTTCCGAAAAATTTAAAGCGGAGATTTATGTGAAGCGTGAAGATTTGCAGGTAGTACGTTCGTATAAGTTGCGTGGTGCCTACAATTTAATTCAAAGCTTAACGAATGAACAACGCAATCGCGGTGTAGTTTGTGCGAGTGCTGGTAATCATGCGCAAGGTGTTGCCTATTCGTGTCGCACGTTAGATATAAAAGGCGTAATCTATATGCCCGCCATTACGCCCAAACAAAAAATCACGCAAGTAAGAATGTTTGGTGGGCAGAATATTGAGATAGTTTTAATAGGGGATACGTTTGATGAATGCCAGTCGCATGCGTTGGAATTTACCACTGCAAATAATATGGTGTTCATTCCACCATTCGATCATTTAAAAGTGATTGAAGGACAAGGAACAGTTGGAAAAGAAATTATAGATGAACTCACTAGCATTGATTATATCTTCTTGCCGATAGGTGGAGGAGGATTGTGTGCTGGTGTAGGACAATATTTTAAAGTATTCTCGCCACAAACAAAAATCGTAGGTGTTGAGCCACAAGGCGCACCTTCTATGAAGGAGGCGCTTAAAGCAGGGAAACCGATAGTGTTAGATTCAATTCAACGCTTCGTGGATGGCGCGTCTGTAAAGAAGGTGGGCGACATTACTTTTGAGTTATGCAAGGATGTATTAGCAGACATGCTACTTGTGCCGGAGGGAAAGGTGAGCTCTACTATTCTTCAACTTTATAATGAAGACGCCATTGTTGCTGAACCTGCTGGTGCATTATCGATTGCTGCTTTGGATCAATATGCTGATCAGCTAAAAGGAAAAAAAGTAGTATGTGTATTGAGTGGTGGTAACAACGACATTGACCGCATGCAAGAAATTAAAGAGCGCTCGTTATTGTTCGAAGGACTTAAGCACTACTTTATTGTTCGGTTTGCTCAACGACCTGGTGCGTTGAAAGAATTTGTTAATCATATCTTGGGGCCAAATGATGATATCGTTCGGTTTGAGTTTATTCAGAAACATAATAAAGAAACAGGGCCAGCGCTAATTGGTATCGAAGTTAAATCAAAAGCTGATTTTGATTCATTAATTGATCGGATGGATGGTTTTAAACTTAACTATACATTGGTTAATCAAAACGAAAATCTCTTCGAGTATTTGGTTTAGTTAATACTTACGCAGGTTACTAAAGGTGGTTTACCTTGCGTATCGTCTACAAACACATCGTCTGTGTTTAGTTGTCTTACATATATATACAGCCTAGCTTGCTTTCTTTCTTTCTTATATTTCTATATCAATGAAATCGCCATACAAATGCTTTATACCCAACGGCATGTTTCTTCAGGCGATTCCATTTGCCTATTAAAAACAAAATTATTAACAAATGAATCACACATACTATTTCCTGCTATTACTATTGGTTATAACTTTTTGCAGTGCGCCACCAAAAGGAGAAGAAATTCAATCGATCGAGTTGTTCAACGGAAATGATTTAAGTGGTTGGCATATCGATGTTCCTGATTTGGATGAAGACTCCACACTTCGTATACCCTTTACCGTGCGTGATGGAATGCTGGTAAGTTTGGGTACACCAAACGGCCATTTAATAACGGATGCTGAATTTGAAAACTATGTTTTAGATGTTGAGTATCGGTTTGTGGGTGAACCTGGAAACTGCGGTGTATTGGTTCATGCATCTACACCACGGGCGTTATATAAAATGTTTCCTCAATCGCTCGAGGTACAGCTCATGCATGAACATGCGGGTGATTTCTGGTGTATTGTTGAAGATATAACAGTACCTAATATGGAAAGTAGAAGAGGACCAAAGGAAGAATGGGGCATACGAGAAGGAGAAGCTCGAAGAATAATTAATCTCACAGACGATTCTGAAAAACCTTTAGGCGAATGGAATGCATTGAAAGTTGAATGCAAGGCAGATACAGTTCGTGTATGGGTTAATGGTGATCTGGTGAATGAAGGCACTAATTGCACAGCAACAAAAGGTCAATTGGCTATTCAGGCCGAAGGTGCAGAGGTTGAATTTCGAACAATCTTACTTACTCAAAAGTGATGAACATCTAACTCGTGCAGAAGAGAGCGTTATACGAATATTGCAAAGTATACGCTCGAATACCTTGTTAGTAGCGTTTCAATTTTTAACTTCGCCATGGAGCCCAACCCAACTAACTATGCATTCTAAACACAAACCACAAAAATTGAAATTTCATTCCTCCGAGCGGTGGACTACCCTCCGAGGATTTAAAGGTGCAGATGGACAACGTTACGCCATCTCTGATTTTGGTCGAGCGATTGCCTATTTTGGCGAATTAGACTTCGGCTATTTCCTGAAGATTGGTCTCGTGGGCCGATACTTGGGGATTGTATTAAATAAAAACAGAAAGAGTTCGCCACAATTTATACACCGATCGGTGGCTAAATTTTATTGCGAGAAACCCAGTGCAAAGCACAACTTTGTTATTCATAAAGACTTTAACAGAGACAATAACTACTACCAGAATTTGGTATGGGTTAATGCCGAAGGACTTAGACAGCACATGTTAAAACACCCGAACTATAAAAAGTCGAGAGTAGAATCACATGGAACTGGTCTTAAACTGACAGCCGATCGAGTGAAAATTATTAAGCGCAAGTTGGCCGAGAATAAAACACGTGTACGCATACTCGCGAAGCAATTTAATATTTCAGATACCATGATGTATCGGATAAAAGCAGGCACCAATTGGGGGCATGTAAAAATTTAATTAAATCAGTTCAACATGAAAAATAAGTTACTGTACAGTGCAGCGTTTATGCTGGGCTGTATCACCATACAAACTAAAGCGCAAGTAGGTGTTGGTACAATGGCTCCAAAAGGAGCACAGGTGTACTTTGATGGAACACAAAAAATGTTGGATGAGAAGTGGATATACTGGAAAGGTCCGCGATTAGCTACCTCGTTACCCATTAAATGGAAAATTGTAAGCGATCCGGTTGATCAAGGCACAGTACTAAACAGTAACGATCCGGCAGCAGCCGGTGGGTTATATGGTGCAGCAGATATCGTTACAAAAAAAGAATTCCGTGACTTTAGAGCGCACGTAGAATTTTTGATTGTTAATGAAGGAGGTAATAGCGGTGTGTATCTTCAAAACAGATATGAGATACAAATTTTAGATGGCGACTCTACCACACATGGCTTGGCCACGGTAATAAATGAATCATCGTCACCCTATCATGCATACAACGGTATCGGTAAATGGAATGCCTACGATTTGGTATTTCGTGCGGCTCGATTCAAAGATGGAAAGCTTGCTGAGAAGCCCATGGTAACCGTATACTTTAATGGTATTAAAGTTCATACAAATCAAATCATTAGTCAGGTATGGGGTGGTCCTAACTCCGGTATCGATGGTGGAAATGATGGAGGTAAAGGTATTACGGATACACCGGGAGGTTTAAAGTTGCAAGCCGAAGGACATGACGTTTTGTTCAGAAATATTTGGATTAAAGAACTGTCGTTAAAAGATGCTAATACCGATTTTTAAGAATTGTCGAGTCTAAGTCAAACGCGATGTACCAACCTGTTCGAAAAATTGATGCGAGCCAACTAGCGCCAGAATTAGTTTTTACAACTGCCAGAAGCAGCGGTCCAGGCGGACAAAACGTTAACAAGGTCAATTCAAAAGTAACGTTGCGATTTGATGTGCGGCAGTCAGCCATACTATCCGAAGAACAAAAGAATTGGCTACTGGCAAAATGGTCAACACGCCTTACAACTGATGGTGAATTAGTATTGGTGTCTCAGGAGAAGCGCTCGCAATTACAAAATAAGCAAGCCGTAGTTCAGAAGTTTGATAAACTGTTAACAAAAGCCTTTGAACGTAAAAAGGTAAGACGAGCAACAACGCCCACTAAATCGGCTGTAAAAAATAGATTGCAAGAGAAATCGAAAAGAGGCGAGATTAAGAAATGGCGACAAAAGCCTGAATAATAGATTTAGAAAAGATTAAGTGTGGCGATAGTCACACTTTTTTTTTGTGGTCGTGGTGAAAGTATATTTGCGAATCAATAGAATGTTTAAACCGTTATGAGACTCGGACAACTGGCTAGAAAAATAGAAAGAAGATCTACTGAAATCATCGATTACCTGCAAAGCCACAACATTACTGTGGAGGTGGGAGCCAATACAAAGTTGAGTGACGATCAGGTGTTCCTAGTTCTGCAACACTATGCTCCACAGCTGTTAATGGCTGAAGATGCTATGGAGGAGGTAATAGAAGTTGAGCCCGTTGATGTTTTACCTAAAGTGCCCGAGCCCGTTGTTGATCAACTAGAAGAGTCAACACAAGCATTTATACCGAGTGAAGAAATGCCCTCCGAATCGGAAGTTCCAGCGATCATTAAAGCACCTAAAGTAGAATTACCTGGTTTGCGTGTTATCGGAAAGATTAAGCTCCCTGAAATCAAAAAGAAGGAGGAAATCGAAACGGAAGAAAAAGCAGTCGAGAACAATTTGAAAACAGATGAGGCCGCTCAACAACCAGAAGGAAAAGTCTTAGAGAAGCGAAAGGATGAACCCAGAAGAGCGCGCA
>CAYNKN010000035.1:0-15856 GCA_964397805.1 uncultured Chryseolinea sp.
TTGAGTTCCAATAAGAGCTTGTGCGGCATATTCCCACTCAGCTTCTGTAGGAAGACGGTAAGCAGGAACAACAATACCAGACTCTAACGGAATTCGTCCATCACTTTCTGCATACTCTTCACCAGCTTTTTCTGCTAACTTAATGTTTACAGCGCGTGTTCTCCATACAGCATAGTTGCTGGCTTGACTCCACGTAATACCCACTACTGGGAAATATCGGAAGCCGGGATAGCGTAAATAATGTTCTACATAAGGATCGTTAAAGGCTAGTTTTCCTACCCATACCGTTGTATCAGGTAAAGCTGCCTGAAATACTTCTTGAGAAGAATCTCTTGCCAAATAATGCATGTACTCTAACCAGTGAACATTGGCAATCTCTGTTTCGTCCATGTAAAAGGAAGCGACAGAAACGGTTCGCTCAACATTATCGCGTGAAGACATAACGTCTTCTTCGAAAGAACCCATAACGGCACGCCCACCTTCAATAAAAACCATGTTAGGCGCATCAGGCTGACCTTGATAAGGATTTACCATAAAACCACCTTGATCTTCATCGTTATAGGCCAACCCTGTGGCTGTACTTAGTTGCTGAGGGTTTGAAGCAGTAGGCTTACCACCCTTACCACCAAAAAGCGAACAGGCAGACAGGGCTACCGATCCGCCAACGAGATAAAAAAGAACCCTGAAAGAATACTTCATCTTATTTTTTGATTTAAAACAAATGCTAATTAAACAGATAATCGTATGTTTTCCAAAACCACTACGCTTAAATCGTTAAATGGTAACAGAATAAAAACCTGCGACTTACCAACGCGAAGCTAAAGTTTCTATTGTTTCGGGAAAACACTATCCAGTTTTGGGAAGACCAACAAGTTGGTTTAAGGGTTTAGTGGCTGTTTTAATGGGTTAAGTAGGCTGGCATAAAAATTTACTATCTGATTGACATAAGAACCCTATTATGTTAACAATTCAAGATTTTCGTGTAATGCCTTTCGAAAAAAAATGTGACATCATCACTTTTTATGGCCATTACTTACTACAACGAACCTTAGCTGACTGTAAAGTTTTTCTCTATTACGCAGATGATTTTTTTATCGAGGTGTTCTATTCACCAAAGCATCAAAAAGTATTGATGATAAATGCGTTTGATAGATCAATTGGATTGGAGCCTTACTTAGAAAAGATCTCATTGGAAGAGCTGGCCGTTATCTGACCCATTTGGCTTAGAAAATCAATGGCCGCATCAACGGATTTGATACTATCGATAAACAACATTGCTTTTCCTCCACTGTCTCTCATTTTACATTGACGTGGATGTTGCTGAACAAAAGATAGAATCTTTCCAAAAATATCCGAGCTAAAATACTGGTCTTTCGTGCTAATAAAATAAGCGCGAAGTTTTTCGTTTTTCAAGCTTAGCTTTTCAAAGCCCAACCGTTCACCAAGCCATCGCAGTCGCACGGTATTCACAAGCTCCTGAACAGAAGAAGGCAAGGATCCAAACCGGTCTTTAATTTCTTCGGTAAAAGTTAACAGTTGATTTTCATCTTTTAAGTTATCTAAGCGTGAGTACAACTGAAGTAGCTCACTAATATTATTTACATACGATTCAGGAATAAGAATTTCCAGATCAGTTTCAATCACACAATCTTGTACAATAAGTTTTGCTTTCTCGGCAAGCTCGACACTAAATAGGTCTTTAAAATCGGTTTCCTTTAATTCTTGGATGGCATCGTCCAAAATTTTATGATAGGTATCAAAGCCCAGGTCAGTAATAAAACCGCTTTGCTCTCCACCTAACAAATTACCAGCTCCACGAATGTCTAAATCGCGCATAGCTACCTTAAAGCCATCACCTAATTCTGAAAACTCCTCTAAAGCCGCCAGCCGTTTTCTGGAATCAGAAGTAAGAACCGAGGTAGGAGATGTTAGTAAATAGCAAAAGGCTTTTTTGTTTGAACGTCCAACACGACCCCGCATTTGGTGTAGATCAGACAATCCGAACATATGTGCCTGATTAATCATTATCGTATTAGCGTTGGGTATGTCTAGTCCCGATTCAATAATATTCGTAGAAACCAATACGTCATACTCTCCATCAATAAACTTCATCATGGCTTTCTCTAGCTTTTCCCCATCCATTTGGCCATGAGCAATACCTATTCGCGCATCGGGAACAAGCTTGAAAATAATATTGGCAACCTCCTCAATATCGCCAACCCGATTGTGTACGAAAAAAACCTGACCACCACGCCTAAGCTCAAAACTAACCGCATCACGCACGATTTCTTCATTAAAAGTATGGAGTTCGGTAGTAACAGGTTGTCGGTTCGGTGGCGGAGTAGAGATAATACTTAAATCGCGAGCACCCATTAACGAGAAGTGCAGTGTGCGCGGAATGGGTGTTGCTGTTAAGGTAAGCACATCAACATTTACCTTCATTTCTTTTAAGCGATCTTTTACTTTAACACCAAACTTCTGCTCTTCGTCTATAATCAGTAAACCGAGATCTTTAAAAACAACATCTTTACTTACAATACGATGTGTACCGATTAAGATATCAATCTTACCTTCTTTTGTTTCTTCTAAAATTGATTTTATATCTTTCTCCGTTTTGAAACGCGACACATAACCAATTTTTATTGGAAAGTTACTTAAGCGTTCGCTAAAGGTTCGATGATGTTGCATGGCCAGAATAGTAGTAGGTACTAACACCGCTACTTGCTTACCTTCTGTTGCCGCTTTAAAGGCCGCCCGAATCGCCACCTCTGTTTTTCCAAAACCCACATCACCACACACCAACCGATCCATGGGGTGAGGTTGTTGCATATCATTCTTCACATCTTCGGTTGCCTTGCCTTGATCGGGCGTATCATCATACATGAACGATGACTCCAACTCTGCTTGTAAAAAGCCATCTACCGGATAGGCATAACCAGGAGCAGTTTTTCGTTTTGCGTAAAGCGAAATAAGTTCTTTGGCGATATCTTTAACCCGCTTCTTCGCTTTTGATTTTTTGTTTTCCCACTCGGGCGAACCAAGCTTACTAATTAATGGAGGCGCTCCATCTTTGCCAGTATACTTCGATATTTTATGAAGTGCATGGATACTTACGTACAACAAGTCGTTATCGCGAAAAACTAATCGAATAGCTTCTTGCTCATGACTATTAACCTCTTTCTTTTCAAGACCAGCAAACTTACCGATGCCATAATCGATATGGGTTACAAAATCACCGGGTTGTAGTGTTTGGAGTTCGCGAAGTGTTAGTGCTTTTGATTTACTGAATTTTTCTTTAGCGCGATAGCGATGAAAACGTTCAAATATTTGGTGATCAGTATAACAAACAACCTTCAGGTTTTGATCGATAAACCCCTGACGTAAAGCAAAGTCGAGCGGTTGAAATTGAAGGTGCGGATCGATCTCTTCAAAAATGCCAACTAACCGTTGTGTTTGGCGCGGCATATCGGCAGCAATGAAGTTGCTCATTCCTTTTAGTTGTTGCTCGTGTAAATCTTGTGCGAGCAACTCGAAATTTTTATTGAAAGAAGGTTGTGCGGCAGTTTGAAAAGAAAATACCTGTGAATTACCTAATGAAAACCTACTACCAAATTCAATACAGGTAAAAGATTCTAGCTGTGTTTGAAAGCTTTCGGTGGTTTCAAAGAGGGCTTTCGGATTGGAAACCACCGGAGTACCACTAGCCTTTACGACTTTATCAAAAGAGATCTCCGCCTTTTCAAAACATTTTCGAATAACATCGCTTGTAAGCTGTACATCTTTAAACCAAAGACAGCAATTTTTGTCAATGAACTCCATGAACGATTGACGATCGGCTTGCATTAATTTTGATTGCACATTGGGAATGATATTCACGATGTCTAGCGAATCTACCGAAAGCTGAGAACCCGGATCAAACGTTCGTATACTGTCTACCTCATCACCAAAAAGCTCGATTCTATATGGCAATTCATAAGCGAACGAAAAGATATCGATAATACCACCGCGCACGGCAAACTGCCCTGCTTCATAAACAAAATCTGTTTTTTCGAAATCGTAAGTATGAAGAAACTCTTCCAGAAAGGGAAGGTCTAATTTTGCTTTTACGTTAATCGTAAATGTATTGGCAGCAAGCGATCGTTTAGTTATTACTTTCTCGCTAAGTGCCTCGGGGTAAGTAACAATAATTTCTGCTTCTGATTTAGTCGCCAGTCTATTCAATACCTCTGCACGCATTAACACATTGGCATTCTCGGTCTCATCAAATTCATACGGCCGTTTATACGACATAGGGAAGATTAATACCTCACGGCTCAACAAATTTTGCAGATCGTTTTGAAAATAGGCAGCTTCTTCCTTGTCGTGTAAAACAACAATGTAATCTCGAGGATGAGCAGCGAACAGCGCGGAAAGCACAACGGCATCTAGACTACCCGATAAGCCTTTCAGTATAATGTTTTGTTTATTGGATGCTTCTATCCCTGCGGCTACGGTTTTAATCAAACCATCCGCACTATATATTCGTAAAAAATCCTGCGCCTTCAATGTCGTTTTCGATGCACGCGCTTGGGCGTAACAAGTCGCAAAGATAATCGTCATGATCACCCATCCGCCACGAACGCAAAAAAATTACAGCATTTTTATACTAGACATCTTTAAGAACAATGAGTACATTTCGATAATGTATTATGTGCAGCTTTTCTTTTTAATAACCTTCTTTTTTACACTACTACTTCTTGTTGTTGGTTTATTGAAACCAGGTATTGTTATTTGGTGGGAAGCGGTGCAAAATCGTAGACGCGTAATTCAGATTTTTGGTACGTTGAGTGTTGTATTAGTAATTACTTATTGGATATTAAAATGGATAGAAAGATGAGAAAAGTAGTTTTATGGTTTGCTGTTCTGTTAATAACATTTGGTTGTTCAACCAACACACCAAAGGATTCGCCTATTGTTGAAACCGATTTACCTACCATGCCGATTACATTGGTAAACTCGACACGTATAGACACTAAATCATTAACGGGCAATATTGTTTTAGTTTTTTTTCAACCCGACTGCGATCATTGCCAACGAGAAGCTCAAGTGATACAAAAAAACATAACGCACTTTAAATCGTATTCGATGTATTTTATTTCATCGGCACCGTTACCACAAATAGATCAGTTCGCACGAGAATATCAGCTTGCCAATTTACCCCATGTTTATTTTGGAGCCACTACTTCCGATTATGTTCTTTCAAACTTTGGCCCCATAGAAACACCCTCCATTTACATATATAATGCAAGTGGAAAACTGGCAAAATCGTTTAATGGCGAAACTGCCATAGAAGAAATTGTAAAGCACCTTTAAGGCTAAACCTTTTGGGCAACAGCCAAAAATTTTTCTGATACTCCGGAGAACCCAATCAAAAACTTCTCTCCGCCATTTTTGAGTTTTGTTTTCTTTCTAAGCTCTTCCACGCTAAGGGGATAATTACGCGTAGTAATATTTGCCTTACCGTCTGGAAAAAATTTCAGGACTTCATTCGGATTGGCTTTAACATGCGCTTCTATTTTAAATACTCTACCCGGAAAATTTTTGATTAGCACATCGCTTGTGTAAAGATGGGTGTTCGCAGAAATCTTTTGAAGCAAAAGACGCGAACCGACTAGTTTAAATGCACCACTTTTTAAAATGGAGGCGTTGGGTTCGTATAAGTAAGTAAGTGGATTGGTATGTTGTATTTTTTGAACTTGTTCTGCCGATCGATAAAAACTAAACGAAGAGATATCTCCTGTCTTTTCGACATTAATCGCTTCCATTAAAGGCTCTTTTTCAAAATCGTTTGAACACCAGAACAATAACTCTTTGCACTCGTTCGCCACAGACACAATGAAAACCCGTTCAACATTTTTTAACTCTTGAATACCTTGCTGAACATCGAGTAAAGGCGATGCTTTGATAAGTAAGGTGGAAGCTTTTTCGAATAATTTTTCTTGTAGTGCAATTACATTCGGCTGCGAATCGGCAAATGAATACACTTTTTGATTACCCGTTTTTCTTCGAGATGGATCTACATAAATGCAATCAACAGGATGGGTTGATGTTTCTAAAAATTCCTCGGCCGTAAGCTGACGATGAAAAATATTCTGAGCCCCAAGAATGGTGTGGTTATGTTTTGCTATTTCCACCAATGAACTTTCAGGCTCTATGTAATAAACACAATCGAAAAACTTACTGAAGTAATACGTATCTACTCCAAAGCCACCAGTTAAATCAGCTAAAGTTTTTCCGGCACTTTTTAATATGCTTGCTTTAAAGTTGGCTGTTTGTTCAGAAGAACATTGTTCCATATTGACAACAGGTGGATATACGATTCCATTCGTGGCGTAAAATTCCGGAAGTTTTTCTTTAGCTTTTTGTCTACCTGCTAACTGGTTGGCAAGAACAGAGGCGGGCAATTCAAACAGTGTTTGATGTTTTAAGAGAAAGGACTCTATATCGACATCTTCATGCGCATGAAGGTAGGCTTGAATAGTAGGGGAGAGTAATGCGTTTAACAAGGTTGATAAGAATATAAATAGATTACACCTTCGAAGCTAAGAACACAAATTGTCACTTCGTAGGAGTCTGATTTTTTTTATAAATCATCATGTTGCGTATATACACAATAATACCTAGCCCTTGTGCAACCAACAACACCGGATCGATTCGATAGCTGGCATAAATGAGTACGAACGCAGAAGCAACAGTACTAATAATCCAAAATCCAAGCGGTAGTACGGAGGTCTTCTTTTTTTCGGAGTAGTACCACTGGTAAATAAATCTGAAATTCAGTAATAACTGACCAACCGCACCTAATATAAGTATGGGGTGCGATAAATCATTGGCTTTAAGAATTTCGGCTAGTTTACTTTCCGAGCCCCAAATAATCCAGGCTATTGCTAAAATGGGTAAGACAATTAAAATCGATCGAATAACAAAAGGTATTTCACGCCAATTGTTTTTGAGTTGAAGATTTCTAATGTAGATAAAGTATGAGAGCGTTTGGCCAAGAATAATCACCAAATCATCGCGGATAATACCATAAATCAGAAAAAGAAAAGATGCTACTAAACTAATCTGCCAGAATATAGTTGGCGATACAACAGCACCCTTTCGTTCCGTTTGAAACCACTGTACAACCAAGCGAGCTCCAAAGAGCGCTTGTGCAAAAAAGCCCAATCCGTAAATCCAGTATTTGGCAAGTAAATCCATTGATGCAAAGATGCTTATGTTTGCGATTTTAGAAAGCATTGTGCGAACGAAAAATGAGATCAGTCAAAACGATTTATCCCAAAAAACTTTCGTGTAAATTTAAGCTGCCTAAAGGCTATTGTACATTTTATGATATATGATGTCATTGTTATTGGAGGAGGAGCCGCTGGATTTTTTGGAGCTATTCAAGTGGCTGAGATTAATCCAACAGTAAAGATTTTACTCGTAGAGAAAACAACAAAACTATTATCGAAAGTAAAAGTATCGGGCGGAGGGCGGTGCAATGTTACGCATCAATGTTTTGATCCTTTTGAACTAGCTCGCCATTACCCCAGAGGAACAAAACCACTCAAACATGTTTTCAAAAATTTTCATGCAGAACATACAGTAACTTGGTTTGCCAATAAAGGAGTAATACTTAAGGCAGAAGAAGATGGAAGAATGTTTCCAGTAACAGATAACTCACAAACTATTATCGATTGCTTTTTGGAAGCAGCAAAGAAACTCAGAATAAAAATAGAGACCGGTCTTGAAGTAGTAAAGGTCATTAATGAAGGGGATAGGTTTTCTATAGAAACCAACCTCAAGGAAACACTTTACGCACGAAAAATTTTAATTGCTACTGGTGGAAGCCCACAACCCCATGCCTATCGGTGGATCGTTGAGCTCGGTCATACTATTCGAGAACCAATACCTTCATTGTTTACATTTAACGATTCTGAAAAATACTTTAAAGAGCTGATGGGAGTTTCTGTAAATAATGCAGAAGTGAGAATTGCAGGCACGAAGTTTAGGCAGCAAGGACCTGTACTAATTACACATTGGGGTTTAAGTGGCCCAGCAATTATTAAGCTTTCAGCTTGGGCAGCAGAGTACTTAAAGGAGGTAAATTATTCATTTACAGCATTAGTAAGTTGGATCGGGTCGCAAAAGGAAGAGTTAATAAGACCACAACTAGTGGAAATGAAAATAAGCAGAGCAAAACAAAAAGTATTAACAAATCCGCTTTATGGATTACCACAACGCTTATGGCAAGCGTTGTGTTTGCTCGCAGAAATACCAGAGGGAACCGTGTGGTCTGAAATGCCACATCGTAATCTTAATAAATTGCTAGAGGCATTACTTCGCTGTCCGTTTACGATTAAAGGTAAAACAACATTTAAAGAAGAGTTTGTTACCTGCGGGGGTGTTGTTTTGAATGAGATATCACTTGAAACGATGGAGAGTAACGTTGTTAAAAATATTTTCTTTGCCGGTGAGGTACTACATGTAGATGGTGAAACAGGTGGGTTTAATTTTCAATCGGCTTGGAGTACAGCATACGTAGCTGCGCGTGCTATTGCAAAAAATTAGGGGAGCAATTATGAGTTGCTTTTTTTTATGAAGTCACTTTAAGGCAGTAGTGTAGCACCCATCTCAGTTACTTGCAAATGCATCACACTGCCGTGGCACCAAGCCAAATTCGGGTTTTCATGCCCAATGGGAAAATTAAAGGCCACCGGATAAGAATAGTCAGAAACCTTACTGAGCACAATATCTTCAACCGATTCACCAAAAGGTATAGAGGTCTCTTTTATGCCAGTCATGTGGCCAACAACTAATCCTGCCAGGTTAGCTAATTTACCTGCACGTTTAAGTTGTGTGAGCATTCTATCAATTTTATAGAAGTACTCGTCAATTTCTTCGATAATTAAAATGCACCCGTTAAGATTGGGCTCGGTGGAAGTCCCCAGTGCATCAACCATGAGTGAGAGGTTTCCTCCCACTACCTGGGCAGCGGCATTTCCAAGAATGTTTTTAGGATGCGCTTTGGTAGCAAGAGGCTCAGCTTTTCCAAACAATGTTTTTTTTAATGATTCGATAGAAGAAAGAGATGTGCTATCCCCAAACAGAATGGGCATAGTGCTATGTACGCTTTCAAATCCAATAGCAAAAAGCTTGAGATGAAGTGCGGTTATATCGCTAAAGCCAACAATCCATTTTGGCTTTCGATAAAAGGAAGAAAAATCAAGCTGATCAAGAATGCGTGTAGTACCAAATCCTCCACGAGCGCAGAGAATAGCTGTTATCTCGTCATCATTGATAAAGCGTTGGAGATCCGATAAACGTTCTTGATCTGTGCCGGCTAAGTAATGGTGTTGTGTACTAAATAAGTTGGGAGAATAAACGACATGAATGCCCCATGATGTGAGCACACTTCGGGCTGTGTTCATTTCTGCTAAAAAAACCTTTCGGCCAGGAGCCACAATACCCACTGTGCTACCCATACCAATGAAAGGAGGTTTAACCATACGCTAAAGGTAGGCTGTGCGGCAGGCATAAAAAAACCTTCTGGGGAAACCAGAAGGCTTTTTTCTAAAATTTTAATCGTCTCTTACTTTGGTTGAGGCTTAGGTGTTACGCCAAGCTTTTTCAAAACTAAATCAGAAATATCCATGCTTTCATCAGCGTAAAGGATTACATCTAATCCGCCAAGTTGCTGCGAAAGGACAAAAGTAAATCCGTTTTCTTTTGCGGTATCCTCAATAGCCTTTCCAACTTTCTTATAAACAGGATCCATTAATTGAGTTTGCTTATTTTGAATATTGGTCTGTGCATCTTGCTGAAGTTTTTCAATATTCTGTTGCATTTGCTGTAACTCACGCTCAGTATTTACACGAACAGCATCAAGCATCGTATTGATGTTTGCTTGATAGTCGGCCAGCTTCTTTTGGAAATCGGCATACCGGGTATCAATCTGATTTTTAAGCTGTGTTTGCAGCGATTTTAAATCGGCTTCAATTTGCTTGGCTTCCGGCATTTGGCTGAAGATATAATCAACATCTGCGTAACCAATTTTAGTAGAAGCAGTTTGTGCTTGGGACATGAAAGCTCCGAATCCCAACACCACAAGTAAAACGAGTTTTCTCATTACGTTATTCAATTTTTAGTTTTTAACCTTATCGTTGGGATCTCCTAACCCCAATTCATCTAATACAAAATCTGTATAATCGTGGCGAGGATCAGTATAAATCATTACTAACTCTCCCGCTTTATCAAACATAATAGCTAAGCTATTTTGTTTGCAAACTTTATCTACAGCATCCCACACTTTGTCTTGAATGGGTTTAATCAATTCTTGTTTCTTTAAAAAGAAGAGACCACCAAATCCAAAAACCTTCTTCTGATACTCCTTTAGTTCAGCTTCTTTTTTGGCAATTAAATCAGTTCGTTCCTTACGCATCGCATCTGTTAATAACACTTGCTCTGCTTGAAGCGAGCTGTAAAGACCTTCAATGCGCTTAGACATTTCCAGAACCTCCTTTTCCCACGCTTGCGATAATTGGTTGATTTCATCTTGAGCCTTTGCATAATCAGGCATCTTGTTTAAGATGTAATCTGTGTCAATGTATCCGAACCGTTGAGCGTTGACAAAATTCAGGCCGAAAATGAGAAAAAATATTGTAATAAAATAAGTCCTCATAATTATCTGATTTGTTGACCAATTGTAAAATGGAACTGCGACCCACTAATCGGGCCTTTGCTTCCAAGCGGCACTGAGTCAAAACCATAAGCCCAGTTCAAACCAATTAACCCAAAGGCAGGCATAAAGATACGGGCACCAAAACCAGCCGACTTGTAAAGATTAAACGGATTAAAGGTATCATAATTTTCCCAGTTGTTACCAGCCTCTGTAAACACCAAACCATAAATGGTGGCGGCACTTCCCGTAGTTACCGGATAACGAAGTTCAAGCCCTACTTTTTGGTAGGCGATTCCACCTAATTGCTGTGAGCTATTTCCCGCCTGGAAGGTAGGTGGCGTTATTTGGTTGTCCTCATAACCCCTCAAACCAATAATTTCTTTTCCGAGCACAAAAGAGTTAAAGCCACCCGCTAAACCAGCTCCACCTAAAATAAATCGTTCAAACGGACCGATACCTGTCTTTTCATTATTGTAAGCACCAATGAAACCAAAATGAGCTTTGGCCTCGAGCACAAGTTTCTTCTTATTATCCAATGGTAGGTAGTAACGACTGTCAAACATCCACTTATGATATTCTTGCCATTTATTGCGCTGCTCAGCAGAGGCAGTTTCGTAATTGAGGTTATTCCAAGCCGAGTATGGAGGTGTTAAAATTAAGCTCAACGATACAGAAGAACCTTGGGAAGGATACATCGGATTATCAATGCTATTGCGCGATAAAGTTGTATTTAGGGTGATTGCACTCGAGGCGCAATTTTCACAGCCGATACCGTAATCAATATTGTTAAGAGTATACTTGGCGTACCCCAACGATGTAGTAAGTGTAAAATAGTTATCTGGCCATTCTAAAAGTTTACCAAGCCCTATTGAAATATTATCGGCACCAATTCCTGAGTTGAAATCAACAAAACTAGTGGCTCCACGTCCGGCAAATCGGGAAATCGATTTAACATAACTTACGCTAAGCGACTGTGGCTTTTTACCACCTAACCAAGGCTCACTAAATGAAACGCTATAACTTTGGAAAGTACGACCATTGGCTTGCGCACGAAGGGACAAGCGTTGACCATCACCCACGGGCAGCGGTCTCCAATTTTTTATATGAGGAATGTTTCGTAGGGAGAAGTTATTGAAAGAAAGACCGAGCGTTCCAACGAAGCCGTAGAAACCACCCCAACCACCAGAAAGCTCTATCTGATCGTTTGATTGTTCTTCCACCTGCCACTCAATATCAACGGTTCCTTTTGCCGGATTAGGCACCAGATCCTGACCGATTTTATCGGGAGCAAAATAGCCCAACTGACCTAACTTTTGCTGTGTACGAATAATATCAGAGCGTCTGAATTTTTGACCAGGCACGGTGCTAAGTTCTCTTCGAATTACGTGATCGCTTGTTCGGTCGTTTCCAGAAATGGTTACTTCGTTAATGGTGGCTTGCTCGCCTTCAAAAATGCGCATCTCTACATCAATCGAATCGCCATTAACAGAAACCTCAATGGGGTTGATTCTAAAGAACAAATAGCCGTCATCCATATACAAGCCACTAATGTCCATGCCTTTTGGATTAAACTGAAGCTTTTTGTCGATCAGCTCCTTATTGTAGACATCACCCTTGTTAATAGCCAATACAGTATTTAATTGTTTTTCGGAATAGACATAATTACCCGTCCAGATAATGTTTCTGAAATAATACTTTGGTCCTTCATGAATTTTGAAATCGATGTTCACTGATTTGTCATTGAACGCATACACCGTATCTGAAATGATTTCGGCATCGCGATAGCCTTTTGTATTAAAGTAATCGATTACGCTCTTTTTGTCATCCTCGTAGTCGGTTTTGATGAATTTTGAGCTTGCGAACACATTAGGTTTAACGTTGTCGGTTAAAAATTCCTTTACTTCTTTCCAGGTTACAGGATATTTTGTGGTAATGAGGTCTTTCGGATTAGAGGTATAAATCTCGCGCAGAATAGCTCGGTGCAACGTAATCCGTGCATGTTCATGCGTAGATTTCATTTTCCCTTTTAGTTTAAAGCCATCAACTTCTTCGTTACCATCAAACGTAATTCTATTAATTTTTACTTTAGACTTCGGGTTAACGGCAATCTTCAACTTAATACCATCCTTGCTTATGGTGTCTCGCTCTTGTGTTATTTTAACAGCTGTGTTTAAGAAGCCTTTTTTTACGAAATGTTTTTTTACGGCCAGCTCGGTATTGCGAACCATCGCATCGTTTACAATTTTTCCTCTTATTAGCTTGAGTTCTTCTTTAATACTAGACTCTTGACTTTTAGATATCCCCGAAAAATAAAAGCCGGTTAATCTGGGTCTTTCTGCCAATGCAATATTGAGAAACACGTTTTCGCCTTCTATGCGATCAACCTTAATGGTAACATCACCCACTAAACCATGCTTCCAAAGATTTCGAATAGCATTAGAAATTCCATCGCCTGGTATTTTTACTTTATCGCCCACCTTAAGCCCGGTTAATGAAACCATGGCATTTTTATCAAGCACATTAAGTCCAGTAACTTCTATTCCGCCAATAGTATATTCTGCTGGTTTGGCATAATTTAACCCAGCGTCAACGCTACTTTTTGAGTCAGTACGGCTTCTTCTAAATTGCGCCCAGCCTTCGCCAACTACACATAAAAGAATAACGAGAACTAAAATTCTTTTCATCAACTTACAGGGTTCAATTGTTCACTTGTCTTGCCAAATCGTCTTTCGCGTTGCTGATATGACCAAATGGCTTCATAAAGATGTTCTTTACGAAAGTCTGGCCAAAACGTAGGGGTAATATATAATTCGGAATAAGCAATTTGCCAAAGTAAAAAATTACTGATCCTTAGTTCGCCACTGGTTCTAATAAGTAGCTCTGGATCAGGGATGCCTGAAGTCTGCAAAAAGTTTTCAAAAACCTGTTCATTAATTTCACTGGCTTTTAGTTTCCCTTGTTCAACATCGGAAGCTAAATTTTTAATGGCTCGTAGAATCTCCCATCGACCGCTATAGCTAAGTGCAAGAACTAAGGTAAGGCCTGTATTATTTCGCGTGTGGTCAATTGCCCATTGCAAATTATTTTGGCAATCTTCTGGCAAATGCGACACATCACCAATGGTTAACAGTTTTACCTGATTTTCCATGAGCTTATTAATTTCTTGCTTCAGGGTATTTACCAGTAACTCCATTAAGCCATCAATCTCTGCTTGAGGCCTGCCCCAGTTCTCTGTAGAGAAAGCATAAAGGGTTAAATATTTAATGCCTAATTCACCACATCCCTCGGTTACATCACGCACAGCCTCTACGGCATTACGATGGCCAAATATGCGCATGGCTCCTTTCTTTTTTGCCCAACGACCGTTGCCATCCATAATCACAGCGATATGTCGGGGGAGGTTGTTAAAATCAATATGTTCCTTAAAAGAAGCCACGGGGTGCCAAAATTAGTAAAAAGTTATGGGTTATTGGTGAAGCTATGCTTGTGATAGAAGCGGTAGAGAAGAATTACTTATAAGGGTTAGTGGGGCAAGGTATAGTATAAAATGTACGCGTTAAACTAATGCCCAAAAAATAGTAATTGTCATTATCATTTGGGTTGCCGTATTGATAATTTTTAAATCGGGGATCTCCGGCAGAAATGTTATCTAAGTAATCGAAGAAGGTTTTGCGAATGCCAAACTCCAAAGAAAAATACCATTTAGGGTTATAGACATATTTGATACCTCCGCCAAAAGGTAAGACGCCCTGAATATTACTGTATTCGGCATTTTTTTGGATGTCGCCAGAAAAACCAAACAAACCCACTCCCCCAAAAAGATAAGGGGTAAAGCGCACAAATCTTTTGGTTTCGCGCCAGTTTAAAAAATGGTATTCAAATACCGTGGAGGCTTCAAAAAGAAATAAATTAAAGGAGGCATTTCGAGCGTTAGCAAAAGCATCGATTGGCTTTTCAGTAGCACCAATACGCCCAGCAGTAATTGCACTGCGAAAGCTTACTACTTTACTTAGATTAGATCGATAAAATACGGTTGCCGCAGGCTTAGAGTTAGTAAAGTCGTAGTTGCGTGCCAGCTCTCCGGTATAATTAAACGTGCCGATGCCTCCACCAACTTCAGAACGTTGCGCATGACTAGAGAATGAGAGCCAACATAAGAAACATACGATTAGTGTTGAAGGAGCTCGCATTATCTGAATTTAGCCCGATGAAAGGTTTTACCAAGAATGTAGGTGAGCTTAAACGTGGTTACCATATAAATATCCTTGTCATCTTTATTACCTCTGATATTATCTGGAAATTCTTGGCCATAACCTGGTAAAAGATCATAGGTTACTCCGTTTCTAGCTAGTGTTGGCTGAAGCTTAGCCGGGTTTACAATCTCGTTGCTTCGGTATGACATCGCCCTAGCTAATTCATTATCGAAAACACCGAGATCAACATAGTTTTTACTGACATCATCAATGTAATCGGTGAAAAGATATCGAAACCCAATTTCTACTGAAAAATCCATGACTTCGTTTAGTCTGAAACGCGCACCAAGACCCATTGGTATAGCAACCTGAAGTTTTTTATACGGGGTTATTCCGTGGTTAGCATCTGTCTCTTCGAGGTTCGCATATTGACCTTCTGTTCCAAGCTCTCTTAGATTAACCCATTGACCGGCTTGCGGTAAAGCATTTCCATTCAAGTCTGTTGCAGGGGCTTGTGCTTGCGGGTTATGTAAAAATCCGGTAACACCCACAAATACATAAGGTGTCCATCTTACCCGGCTGATGTAGGTTGAAAGATTTTGATATAAATCAAAATTGCCCACTACGGTGAGCTCTTTAATTCTGTTTCTGAACGATAGATTTCTGTCGTAACGATAAATTCCATTTCCAGCATCTCCCGGATCGGCCGAATCACTATCGGAGCCTCTAAGTGTACCATACATAAACGACCCGGTAATAGAATACCTGGGTCCAAATCGATGCATAAAACCCACACCAATAGCAGGTCTTGTAAAAGAAAGATCGGTACTAAACCTATTTGGTTTTGGTGCTAAGTCACCATAGTAATTGAGTGCGCTCAGCGAAACCTCTAATGCATTGTATCGCTTTTCTTTGGCGAACCATGCTTTCTTCCCTCGAAAACTTGAAATTCGTTTGTTGT
>CAYNKN010000036.1:0-13169 GCA_964397805.1 uncultured Chryseolinea sp.
ACTGTAGCGATGTGATGTTGAGCATCGTTTACATGGCGAATAGCCTCTTCTATAGCACGAACATCAGTTTGTGTAAATCGCGCAAACGAAACACGATTACGCCATAAGTAGTTATCGTGTTCGAACATGTTAGCAAACGCTGCATACACATGAATCTTCCGAATAAATGTTGGCCAACTATCCGCTTTAAAAAATTGATAGACCTGCTTCATGTTCATAGCAGGATCATGCAGACTAGAGGTAAGGTATAATTCTTTTACCATTACCCCAGTCTCGCGGTCATCAAACAACGCTTGCTTTAATTCTTCTAATTCTTCTGTGATTTGATCAATCCGTCTGCATAGTTGAAAAAATCTGCGCTCTGTTTGTATTACATCAACACTTCTGTTTTGTAACTTATAATCTTCGATACGATTAATCTGCTGTGCGATCTTACTATAAATATCTTTTCGATCGTTTTGAAAATCGTGCACTAACCCTAAAAAATCTCCAACATCAATACTACATAGTCGATCGTGGACAACGTCTAATGCCACGCGCTTTTGACATACCAACAACACCTTTTTTCCTGTGGCCATGGCATCCGCCATGAGGTTACAAATAAGCTGCGACTTACCCGTACCTGGAGGGCCTTGCACAACAAGCGAGTACCCAACCTTAACAGCCTTAATAGCATTCTCTTGATAGGCATCGAGTATAAAGGGAGTAAATATTTTTTCCTCACTAATACGTGGCGTAACAAAATTATTTTTACTAAGCAGCGGATCACTTTCGTTATTCTTCTTCAGGAAAAAATCTTCGAGATCAGTAAACGTATTGCTCTCTATTAATTGTAAATAATCAGGTACGAGTTGTGATCCAGCCTGTGGAAAAATACCCAATACAGCTTCTGGAAAAAGTTTGAGCATACCTTGCTGATGCGCCTGCTCAAATTCTTCTTTTCGCCACGACTGAAAAGAAACAAGCTCATCACGAAAATTTTCGGCATTGAAGTTTACTTCCAGGTTTTCTTTTAATAGCTGATACAACTGCGTTTTAAATACCGTACTATCGGTATCAAAATCTTCGAAGTTGGTATCCATAAACTCTTCTGAAAGCTTCACCTTATTATAGAAGGAAAAAGCCAGCAAGAATGATTTATTAAAAGTAACACCGGCATCTTTGCGAGGGTGCAACACCCAATACTTACCTTCTTGCAAAAGCGTAACAGGAAAAAAAACTAAAGGGCACGATACGATGGTACCATCGGAGAATTTTCCCCGCACAAATGGCCATCCTATGTGCAGATCATGCGAACCGCGTTCTTCAAAAATAAATTTATCGGTACGCTGCAATACCTTTAGTTTCTTACTTACTTCATTAACAGCCTCCATGCGACTATCGAGCACGGCACAAAGCTTTTTGTTTTTACCGGCCATAAGGTGCCGTATAATTTCGAACGACCGATCATGCTCTAAAAAGCTAAACTCATGCACATCCATTAACTGTGATGCATGCAAGCGCAATAAAACAAGCAGGCGGTTATTACCCGAAAGATTTGTGAGTCTGCGCAGGTAGGCCTGCAAAATATGGTTAGCAGCAGTAGACATGTACGGATTCCTGACTCATCTTCCACACCCTGTACCTTCGCGAAGCGGAAAAAAGGAAAGGGAAAGTTGGTCTAGTCATGGACTGTCAAATATGGGGTGATTTTCTCAATGATGTTTGCCGGAAGTGCCGGTATCTTTCGAAGGTCTTCAACTGAGCTAAATTTTCCATGCTGAAATCGGTAGGTGGTAATGGCCACAGCCATTTTCTTCGATAAATATGGATGAGCCGATAGCGCCATTTCATCGGCTGTGTTTACATTAATTTTTGCCGGGCTAAAATCATTCGAAACATAAAAACCATCCAAAACTTGGTGGATAACTGCAGAATCTAATCCGTACACTTCGTTTAGTTGATCAATATGTACAAATCCCCCCAATGCCGATCGGTAGCGTATAATCCGGATGGCTAGTTTCTCGCCAATGCCTTTAACTTTTCGCCACTGTAATGTATCGGCTGTATTGGCATCGCTTAAGGTTTTAGGCGATACGGGTTCCTTCGTTACCCTTTCTTTAACAACCTGAAACCGATTTTTCTCAAGCAAATTTGCTGGTAAATCAATAAAGGCCTTAAGTTTCTCAACATGAGCGCTATCCACACCATAAATCTTTAGGATATCTGATTTCGATCTAAATACTCCTTTATTCGATCTATACTTTATTATTCGAGAAGCCACGCCAGACGAAAACCCAAGGGTTCGTAAATCTTCCATCGAAGCGGTATTTGGATTAAACAGAAAGAATTGAGGAGCCTGATCAATTGGAACTTCATCTACGGGCTTTACCTCCCAATGTGCTACGAGGCTGTCTAGTTGGGCACGATCCTTCGAAAAATCGATTTGGTTATCTAACAAAATCCAACTTAAAAGGGGTTTGCTGAAGATAAATAAGAGCATTAAAGGCACTAACACCAAGAAACCTTGTGTTTGTGATTGGGTGAACCCAAAAAATTCGCGAATGACTTTTCTAATGTTAAACATGCTACACAACTGGTATCCTAAAAATGGATAAAGTGGGTGAAAAAATCAATAAGTAAGTAGGAACCTAATTGTTCCCTATACGTAAAGACGGCCATACGCTTTTTGATTATTTACACCTTATTTATACCCATTCTAAATTAACAAGAAGTTGACTTTTATCACCTCGGTGAAATAGCCAAGATATATTTTTGTGGTTCAAATGACACAGAATTTTAACGCCTTAGTTCTTACTTACAAAACAGCACCTGTAGTTATACGCGAACAGGTATCGCTTAACGAAGAGGCCGCTAAAAAGCTGTTAGGCTTTATTCGCGACTACACCACCGCCTCCGATGTATTGGTGGTTTCAACCTGTAACCGAACTGAAGTTTATTATAGCGCGGAAAAAGATTTTTCGGTTGAAATCTTGAAAGGCTTTTCGCTGATAAAAAGTACCACAGAAGGTTTTGAAAATTACTTTACTCAGCTGTCTGGAAAATCTGCCGTAGAACATCTCTTTAATGTTTCTATCGGATTGGATGCTCAGGTAGTTGGTGATTTACAGATATCGGGGCAAATTAAAAATGCCTATCAATGGAGTGCCGATGAAAACATGGCCGGGCCTTTTTTACACAGGCTCATGCACACCATTTTCTTTGTCAATAAAAAAGTAGTTCAAGAAACTGCTTTCCGCGATGGAGCCGCCTCTATTTCGTATGCTGCCAAAGAACTAGCTGAAGACCTTACCGAAAGTTTAAATAAGAAAGTAAATGTGTTGGTCGTAGGTGTTGGAGAGATCGGCCAAGACGTATGCCTGAACCTGCAAGGATCGCGCTTACAAAATGTTACTATCGTAAACCGTACAATCGAAAAAGCAGAGAAGCTGGCCCAAACTTGTGGCTTTCAATTTAGCAATCTTGAAAATCTCGCCCAAGAAGTAGCACAAGCAGATGTTATAATTAGCTCGATTTCAGGACAAGAACCGCTGATTACCGCGGACATGGTTAACACCAAAAAAATACTTACGCATAAATTCTTCATCGATCTTTCAATGCCACGTAGTATTGACCCATTGGTTGATGATATACCCGGTGCCATTGTTTATAATTTAGATGACATTCAGGAGAAAACAAACGAAACAGTAGAGAAGCGAAAAGCTTCAATCCCCCATGTTCAATCCATCATTGCCGAAGCGATTGGCGATTTTGAGGGATGGTCGAAAGAAATGATTATCTCTCCTACAATTCAAAAATTAAAAAATACGTTAGAGCAAATTAGAAAAGAAGAGCTAGCACGATTTTTAAAAAATGCCAGACCCGAAGAAGTAGAACGGCTAGAGGAGATGAGTCGCTCACTCATGCAAAAAATACTTAAATATCCGGTACTTCAGCTCAAAGCAGCGTGTAAGCGCGGTGAAGCCGAATCGCTCTCTGAATTACTAAACACCTTGTTCAATCTGGAGAACGTGTCAGAAAAAACATCTAAATAGTTTAAGCTACTTTCAACAACGGTTAGTCATTTTTATGGATTAACAATTCTATTAGTTAAGGTGGTTTAAATAACAAAACGATCTTACATCTTCTGCTGTAAACTATTCTCCCTGTAATTATCTTTCTTTACCTTCGACCTACTTAAAGTCACGGAATCTTGGCGTCATCGGAAGAAGAAAAATTCATTAATCTCATCAACGAGCATCAGGGTTTGATACACAAAGTGTGTATCATGTATGAAAACGACCGTGATATACGCAATGATTTATTTCAGGAAATCGTACTACAACTTTGGAAGTCATTTCACACCTTCCGCGGTGAAGCTAAAATAACCACGTGGATGTATCGTATTGCATTAAATACGGCAATCTCTGGCTTTCGCAAACAAACCCGAATCATTAAAACCGAAGATCTAAAAGATGCACACTTCAATATTACCGAAGTGTCGGGCTATGATCCGGAAGAAGACTTTCAAAAATTACAATGGGCCATACGCCAGCTTTCTGAAATAGAGCGCGCAATGATTATGATGGCGCTGGAAGAAGTACCCTATGATGAAATTGCCGATACAATTGGTATCACACAAAATAATGTGCGCGTTCGTATGAACCGCATTCGTGAAAAATTAAAGAAACTGATGGGTCGTTAACATGGAACTCGAAGACTTAAAAAATATCTGGAAACAACATAAGCCGGGCTACTTACCCAAGGGCGAAGTTGAAATTGCCAGTATGCTAAAAGGAAGTAGCCAATCAATTATTAACAAATTAAAACGAAGCGTCTGGTTCGAATTAATTTTTACAATTGTAGTAAGTGGCTTCTTATTACTCTACGCGCTTACTATTCCTGCTGGAGCATTAAAATGGACGTCCATCTCCATTCTGGTTATGTGTATGGCCTACACCTTTTATTATATCAAAAAAATTACACTCCTGAATAAGTTTGATCAACGAAGCGAAAACATAAAAGACAACCTGATTTCACTTATTGATAATTTGGATGGATACCTCCGATTTTATAAACGCAGTTACACCATTCTCTATCCGGTATATTTTTGCCTAGGCTTACTTTTTGGTGGCTTAGAGCGTGGCACAGATGTTTTTATTGAAAACCTATTGCGCCCGAAGACTTTAATTTACCTCTCTTTTGTCGCCATTCTGTTTTTTGCCATTAGCACTTGGTTTACTACTTGGTATCTAAAAAGCTTGTATGGAAAGCACCTCGAAAAACTTAAAAAATTACTCGATGACATTTCTGAATAAACACGCTATCATAAAAATCCTTTTTCTCGCTTTATGTGTAGGGCATTCTTCTACTATTAGCGCACAGCAGAAAACGGACGTAGAGAATGCTATTTTCTGGGAGGTAAGCGGAAATAATTTAACCGTTCCATCGTACATATTTGGTACTTTTCACCTAATGGGTGCGCGCTATATTGATAGTCTCACGTATGTAAAAGATGCTTTTGAGCGTAGTAAAACGATGGTGGGTGAGTTACTCTTCGATAGCACCATGACGATGAAGATGATGAAGGCCTCGCAGTTAAAGAATACTACACTCGATAAACTTCTATCCACTGAAGCCTATGCAAAAACAGCTTCCTATTTAAAAGAACTTTCTGGTTATGACTTAAAAATGTTCAATTCAATGAACCCCATGACTATTCAGATTTTGCTCATGACTACCCTGCAGCAAAAAATATTTCCACTCGATCAATCGGTTGACATACCCATGGATATGTATTTTCAGCAGCAAGCAAAAAAAGCCAAGAAAAAATTGCTGGGGTTAGAAACTTTCGAAGTTCAAATAAAAGCACTGTTTGAACAATTCTCGTACGAACGACAAGTACAAATGCTTATGGAAACCGTTAATGATCAGGCGAAAGCAAAAGCAGAACTGATTACGTTAAATAAACTCTACCGCGAGCAAAACTTAACCCGCATGGAAGAAATGATGTATGGCAGTTCAACCTACTCGGCAGAAGAAACCGCGATACTTCTTACCAACCGAAATAAAGATTGGATGAAAAAACTCCCATCATTAATGAAAGAGCAACAGACATTTATTGCTGTGGGAGCCCTTCACTTGGCGTGCGAAGACGGATTAGTTCATTTACTCAGGCAAGCAGGCTACACAGTTAAACCAGTATCACTCAACTAAATCTATTACCAGTTTAACACTTGCAAGATTTAGTACTCGTACCAGACTTTATGGGTGAACTTTTAGACAGTCTTGTCGTTCAAAGATAGTTACTACTTTATCTGCTATGGGGTTAGCCGAAAAACTAGATTTACCTTTTCCGTTCTACTTAAACGATGAGCGAAAGAATATACTTTTCATCACCATCATAAGCCTATTTGTTGTCGTATTCCTACATATTTACAGACCTCAGCATAGTTTTCATATAGAACTTAGTCTACCCCAAAAATTTTTGTTTGGCGGAATTACCTTTATCGTATTGTTCTTCAACATTATTATTCTGCCGAGAATTTTCCCAAAATATTCGATCCGCTTAACTGGACTGTAAAAAAGTATGCTTTACTTACCCTCCTCCATTGTGTTTTAATTGCATTAGCAAGCACTTTGGTCGATGAGCTCTTTCTTTTTCCGGAACGCACACTAACCGAAAATTTTATTGGCGCCCATACACAAGTTGCCCAAACAGGTATAATTATCATCACCATTATAACGTTATTCTTACGGAACAAGCTGTTGCAGGAAACATTAAAAGACGCGCTAATGGGAAATCAAGAACTAGAAAAGATAAAAATCCTTAAAAATGATAGCGCGCGTAAAACAAATCAGCATGAACCCATTACCATTCACTCGGATACCAGTGAAACACTAACACTCCAACTAGCAGATTTACTCTTTGTACAAGCGGATGATAATTACTCAACACTGGTTTGGAAAGATGCCAGTGGAACATACAAAAAACTACTCCGAGTAAATCTTAAGCATTTGGAACGTCAAATAAATAATAGTTTTGCCATACGTTGCCATCGCTCATACATTGTAAACGTAAATGCCATTAGTACTATTAGTGGCAATGCGAATGGGTATAAGCTACAAATATTAGATACGGATCAGTTTATTCCGGTATCGCGTACAAAAGGCAAGGAAGTAATCGAAAAAATACATCAGCTCCGAAATGTCATGGAGCTTTCCTGATTACCATTTACCCCAGAGCATCTTCATTCACCACATACCCCTACCATCCACAACAACCTCATAGCCATTCTCCACGTTTGGCCGGAGGAAACCTCAGGTGTTGCTTTATTGCACGGTAGAATTCCTAAAATTTTTATAAAAAAATAATGCTATGAAAAAATTCCTCCTACTTGCTGTGTTGGCTATTGCGGTTTCAACTACACAAGCACAAGAAAAACAGATTCCACGTAATGAGTTCACCGTAGAACTTTCAGAAACGTCTGTTGAAGTAGCTGCGGGTCAGTCGCAAACAGTTACGCTTTCATTAATTCGTTCAAAAAGTTTCAGTAAATCGAAAGCAGCTGTTGGTCTTTCCAGCGGTTTGCCTCCAGGAGTTTCTGTTACCTTCGAGCCAGCAAACGGGATGATTGATGAAAGCGTGGCGAAGATTTCGATTGCCAATGGCACAGCTGCTGGAAGCTATTCCATAATTATAAATACTACCATGCAGGGTAAGAGTAAAGGAGCGGCCTTAAAGGTAGTTGTTCCTGATACCCGTTCGGCCACCGTAGTGGAGTCATCGAACTAACATGAATACGGAGCACAAAATTGTACTCCGTATTTCGTTCTATAAAAATTTCGTAATTATTAAATCGAAAACTTCTACTAGAATTAGAATAATAATAATTAATTCAAGTAGGCTACTTTCTCGCTGATGGCTAATCTCACGGAACACCGAAAGATTATCTTCAATAATGCGTAATGTGTATTCTATTTCGCTAAAGCGCAGCCGGAGATCAAAGTGCTTCATTAATCCACGATGAAGCTTATCTAAAAACTCATCCTCCCAAACCTGATCGGGTGCATCGAAAATGTAAATATTTTCGGCAATATCGTTTTGTGTGTTTAGTGCGCGACCTAAAAAACGCATCATATTTTTACGAGTAATTTTCAACTTTCCGGTTGACTCCAACTGGCGTGCAAATCCTTTCACTTCCGTTAGTAGATTTTCGGTTACCTCATGGTAATAATCAAGCGCAACAGATTGCGCCATATTAAACATGGCAATACGAATAACGCGTTCATCCAATCTTCCTAAAACTACCTCATCGAATTGAAAAACAAGATCCACCCCTTCCTCCATACTTAAATCGTGGTCATCGCGCAGCCAATGAAGCAAGGGATTTTTTTGGTGCCCGGCTATAGCTTTGGCCGCCCATTTCATTTCATCTTCAGAATATCCTGCAAAAACAATAACCCCAAAATTGAAATAGTATTGATACTTATTCTCTCCGAAATAATAGAATAACTCGGAGGAAGAATCTGCGACTGGTTTAATGTCCAAAAAAACTTTGATGCCTTTAATATCCAGTTGATTGGCGACAACAAATGCTGTTAATTTTACCGTCTGTGGCATAGCCTGACCTTTTGCTAAAGATATAAATATAATTTAACGCGCAATAAATTTAAGAATAGTAGAAATTCCTGAACTTGCATCGTTACCTCCAAACCTCATTATGAAAAAATTATTTATTACCCTCACCTTTATTATTACCAGTCTGTATGCTTTTTCATGGGGTGCTACAGGGCACCGCGTTACTGGGTATATTGCTGAAAAGCACCTCAACAAAAAAGCAAAAAAAGAAATTGAGCGTATTCTAAACGGGCAATCATTAAGTATAGCAAGCACTTGGATGGATGAAATTCGCTCGGATACTTCGTATAACTATACCAGCGACTGGCACTGGGTTACTATCCTCGATGGACAAACGTATGATCAAAGTGAAAAGAATCCAAAGGGTGATGTTATTGAAGCGATACAGCGAATTGTCACTGCGTTAAAATCAAAAAAATTATCTACTAAAGATGAAGCTGAACACCTTAAAATGTTAGTGCATTTAGTGGGTGATATACATCAACCTTTGCATGTTGGTGGTGGAAGTGATCGTGGTGGAAACGATGTTAAAGTAATGTGGTTTCGTGCCGATAGTAACTTACACCGAGTTTGGGATAGCGAGATGATTGATGATACCAAACTTAGCTATACTGAGTTGGCCCAATCGCTGAGTAGACCTACAACTGCTCAAATAAAAAATTGGCAAAGTGCCACAGTATTAGATTGGGCAACTGAAAGTATGAACTATCGCAAACAAGTTTACGATTATGGTAACGGCAGACTTAGCTATCAATATGGTTACAAGTATTTTGATATTGCGAAAGAGAGAATGCTACAAGCAGGTGTGCGTTTAGCCGGAATTTTAAACGACATCTACGGTTAGTCTCAGGAGTTATAAGGCACTTACAAACCGTAATAATTAAGGTTTATAGCGATTGATGCAGAACTAAAATCCGTCATCCTCCGCAGGCTTTTTATCATCTTTCTTTATAATTGCAGAGGTGCCTTCTCCTAAACTGTAGGGCACCTGAATACCATAATACTCCTTGCGAAACCGATTGATAAATAGTAAGGTTTCGTCATCGCTTCCTGGAATAAAAGTTACCTCTCCCAACTTCGCTTTACCTGCATTAGAGCGTTTCGAAATAATGGTATTGAAATCAGACGAGGAAGAATGTACTAATAATCGATTGTCTTCAAATCCAAAATAGTACCACGCCTCTGGGGAAGCTTTTATAAATACATTAAATACAGGGCCACCATCTTCATTCTTTTTAATTTCCATAAAACCATCAAAGGCTCCATTAATATCGGTACGCCCAATATTTGAAACACCCAGTTTACCTTCGCTATAAAATGATTTGTATTGTGGCGACCACTTTAGCGTAACATTCGAAAAAACCAACGGTTTGGCTAGCTGCGCAATAGTTGCTAACGATACATAGCCCCGTAAGCTTCGCTCCTCAAAATCTTTAACTACCTTTTCCCCTACAATGTCAGCAATTTTATACAGCAATTCGGTTTGATCGCCCAAGCCCTCATCGGCACCTTCGTTTTTTATTACATCGGCAATTTCTCTTGCCATTACATCAAAGGCCTGTGTAGGCACATTACTATCTAACATTAAAAAAGAATTCATCCGGATTTCATTGGTTTCTAAAGAACCTTGCCCTAATGCTGAAGAGGTAATCGAAAAATCCTTAATTCCTTTAACTAATTTAATAGGTCCCTCAAACCGAACCTGCATGGTTTCATCTTTGTAGGCAAAAACTTTTCCGGCTAGTTTATTACCACTTGCCTTTTCAACATCTTCAATTTTAAATTCTCGCGAAGCGGTGTCATAAAAAAGTATTCCTTCTGGTAAAAAGAAGTCTTCATCATCATCGCTCTTTTTATCACTTAAAAAAGTAATGTACAAATCTCGGTCGTCTCCATTAAAATGTAAACCTGCATTCACCCGCCTTCCATCTTCCGTCATGGCCGTTGCAAAATTTATGTGCACATCGGTTTCATCACCTGATTGAGCGTATTGAATCCATGTATTATAATTTTTGATTCGTTTAATATCCAATTTTACAGCACCTTTTAGTTCTAGTGCTGGCCGGGTAGCATACATAGTTAAATCACCTTTGTAGAACATTCCCGCTCCCAATACTATGTTTTGCTTATCGGTTATCACACCCGTACCTACCGTTTGCATAGTTGCTGCTGACGACCGTCTGCGCGAAGATCTTTTAGACTTTTCTACATCACTAATTTCTTCCAAATGAAAATCAGTCATTTTGATTGCGAAAGTGTCGCTAAGGAAATTAACATATTGATACGTAGCATAACCTGAAAATTCATTTCGTGATTTAATATCTACAACACCCTCGGTTAAACGATGGTATCCGTTTAAAGTATCCAAAATAATAGTGGTGTTTTTTAATGTACCGATTTTTGCGTTTTCAAGAATAAGTACTTCATTATTCTCAGGTGTAATTTTAGCATCGGCTACAATAATGTATGGAATGCCACTTACTTTTAATTCCTGTGTTTTTAAATCATAAATGGCGCGCTCTGCATTGAACCGAAGCGAGTCTAAATCTTTTCGGGTAGTATAAAAATAGGAGTTTTCGATAGGCACATCCGGATTTTTTGACATCATGATTTTTTGCTCGTTCAAGTCCCACCGCATATTTGGTATGGAGGTTTTAAATTGAGCAAACGGAAAATCAATTGCCGCTACGCCTTCTACCTCCGGACTAATGTCGGCATAGTTTTGATCCAAGTTGAATTTCAATCGGATATCATTACCCTGCATTAAAGGCTTTGCTGGATCGGGCGAGTTCACTTTAAAACGAGCATGACGGGCACCAAAATTATCACCATTAAAACTCATATACCGGGAAATCAATTCTGTACCCCTGGTTTCTAATTTACCTATACCTGAAACTCCCTCTTTTGAAACGATAACCGTTCCCTGCATTTTAGCTGTGCCATCATAAAACTGAAAAGGAGACTTAACATTTTTGAGTTGCATCTTATCGCTTTTGGGATACCACTTCATTTCGTAATCGGTAAGCGTAGCCTGCGGAAACAATACTGAACCAAACTGCTGTTTCGAAAGTGTAGCTTCAGTACCTCTACCTAAAACTGAGTCGGGATAAAACACAAAATCGTTAGATACCACACGTGCTGCTAAAAAATCGATTGATCCTGAACCTCGTAATCCGCGATTATTCATGGTAAGTTGTCCTTGCATTTTTCCATCACCATTATAAAGTTGATACCCACTTTGCGGAATGGAATGTTCAAAACCGAGTGACTTATCGGGTTGGGTATGAAGTTTCTCTTTAAAACTTGGAAACATACCACTTGATAAGAAGGTCCCTTCAAAATTGATCGCAGCTGGATCGGCATTATTTAAACTATCTAATTTAAAGGGTGGTACAACAAAAAACATTGATCGATCGTACGCACCTCCAAGAACCTCCTCTCTATTAAAGTAAATTACACCACCCGTTGTGGCATCTAATCGCGGATAGTTTGGTAAACTTTTTTTTCCAGATTTATTATTGGCTCTACTAATAAAAAGCGTTCCTGACGATTTAGAAATATCGCCCAACCCTCCGGCTGCTGCCGCAGTTGAGTCAGCACCCACCATTGAATTATTTACCTTCCTCCTTACCGATTGTCCCTTAGCATTGGTTTCAGTAACGAAAAAATTAATCGAATCAATTTGGGTTAAGCTAATAAAGAAGCTGTCGTATTTTAATGTAAAGCCTTTACCACTTATTTGAAAATTACCTGCGTTAATAGTACCATCGAATTTGATATCACGGTTTTGCAAAATAGTAATTACACTGCTATCAGGTTCTATTAATACATTGAGGGAATCACTCACATTAAATTCCTCTACCCCTCGCACTACTAAATGGCGTTCTTTAAAATTTAAGCTGGCATTTGGGAAGCTATCAATAACCGAATGTATTTTAAGGTTGTCGTAATCGCTCTCACCCAAAAAAGCTTTATGAAGTAATATGGTTTTTGGCTTAACACGCACTAAATCGGTTTTGGGATCGTACGTAACTAATCCCTTTTGCTCTAAAAATTCTATCGCTGCTTTTATATCGCGTGGAGCTTGTTTTGAAAATTGCGCCAAATCACCCGGATAAAATTCGCGCACTTTATACTTCATGCAATAATTGGCAACTAATGCTACCGGATGAAAAGAAAACCCTACTCCCTTTAACAATCGATAATCTTCCTGATCATAATAATCGGTTGATTCAACTATTAACGGTATGGTTGAGCGCCCCCCATCAGTAAGAAGATTTAAACTATCGGAGTACAAATCCCATCGAATGATATCGGTAGAGAAATCAACATTAAAAAAAGAAGATGAGTAAGGTGTGTTTTTTAGTCCACCTTTTTCTTTTAATAAAACTAATCGCTGAAGACTATCGCGACCATACCGATAGCGCATTTGTACGGAAGGATGGGTTATCGAATCGTTTCCTTGGTGAATAGCTATTTTGGTTTTGTTGGCAAAAATGGTAGAGTCTGAAAAATCAAACGCAGCAGATTGTGCAGTAAATTTCTTTGA